>JAKOOI010000450.1 GCA_022701475.1 Weeksellaceae bacterium | reverse complement strand
GGCGACGCCTGGAATTATACCAACCATGATACGGCCGAAGCAAAAACCTACCGCTGGGGAGAAGAAGGGATCTGCGGGATCTGTGACGATCTTCAGAAACTGGTCTTCTCCGTCGGATTCTGGAACAAAAAAGACAAGATGGTGAAAGAACGGTTCTTCGGCCTTTCCAACCGGCAGGGAAACCATGGGGAAGATGTAAAGGAATATTTTTATTACCTGGATGCAACGCCCACGCATTCCTATATGAAGATGCTGTACAAATATCCGCAGCGCGCCTTTCCTTATGAAGACCTGGTGAAGACCAATGCTCACCGCACCAGGCAGGACCCTGAATATGAGCTGATCGATACCGGAATCTTTGATCAGAACGAATATTTTGATATTTTCATCGAATATGCAAAAGAAAGCCAGGATGACCTGCTGGTCAGGCTTACCGTTACCAATAAATCTGATGCGGAAGCGCCTTTGGTTATTCTGCCTACCGTCTGGTTCAGGAATACCTGGAACTGGGGTTATGATCATTACAAGCCGCAGATGAATGCTGATGAGGCAGACCGGATCAGAGTAGATCACAGGGAACTGGCGATCAGGAATATCTATGCAAAGCAATCGGAAAAGGTCCTTTTTTGTGATAATGAAACCAATAACGAAAGGCTGTACCGGTCTGCCAATCCTTCCCGCTACACAAAAGACGGGATCAATGACTTCATCATCAACGGAAACGCACAGTCTGTTAATCCCAGGGATAGCGGAACCAAAGCTTCTTTCCTGATCGATGAAACTCTCCGGCCGAAAGAATCGAAAACTTTTGAATTCAGGCTTTCCGATAAAGATCTGACACAGCCTTTCAGTGGTTTTGATGAAATTTTTTCGCTGCGGCAGAAAGAGGCTGATGAATTTTATGAAGGCATCCAGTGCGGAATAAAAACGGAAGATGAAAAGCTTGTCCAGCGGCAGGCTTTTGCAGGCATGCTCTGGAACAAGATGTTCTATCATTACAATGTCGGCAAATGGCTGAAAGGAGATCCCGGAGAAATACCCCCGCCCAAATCGCGGGAAAAGATCCGGAATTCGGAATGGAAGCACCTGAATAATGAACACATTATTTCCATGCCGGACAAATGGGAATATCCCTGGTATGCCACATGGGACCTTGCCTTCCACACCATCAGTTTTTCCGTGATCGACCCGGATTTTGCCAAGCAGCAGCTCAAGCTTTTCCTTTTTGAGTGGTATATGCATCCGAACGGTCAGCTCCCTGCCTATGAATGGGACTTCAGTGATGTAAACCCTCCGGTTCATGCGTGGGCCGTATTCCGGGTCTTCAAGATCGATGAACATCTTACCTGCAAACCTGATCTTGAATTTCTGGAAAGTGCCTTTCAGAAGCTGCTGATGAACTTTACCTGGTGGGTAAACAAAAAGGACCTGAATGGAAATAATATATTCGAAGGCGGATTCCTTGGGCTGGATAACATCGGTGCCTTTGACCGCAATGCAGCCCTTCCGAACGGGGAACATCTGGAGCAGTCTGACGGCACCAGCTGGATGGCCATGTTTGCCCTCAATATGATGAGGATTGCCCTTGAACTGGCGCAGTATAATCCTGTGTATGCAGCTAAGGCCACCAAGTTCTTCGAGCATTTCCTGGCCATTGCCAATTCACTGGATAATATGGGCGATGAATGTTTCAGCCTCTGGGACGAACAGGATGAGTTTTTCTATGATGCCCTTGCTTCCGGAGAAGGCACGCATATGTATCTCAGGCTCCGGACTATTGTCGGCCTTATCCCGATGTTTGCCGTTGAGGTGATTGATGATGAGATGATCGAGAAACTTCCCCATTTCAAAGCCAGAATGAACTGGGTGCTGGAAAACAAACCGGAACTGGCTTCGCTGGTATCGCGCTGGGAGGTAAAAGGCCAGGATTCCAAGCATCTCCTTTCGCTGTTGAGAGGCCACCGCCTGAAAAGACTGCTGCACAGGATGCTGAATCCTGAGGAATTCCTGAGCGATTTCGGCATCCGTGCCTTGTCCAAAGAATATGAAAAGGATCCGTATACCCTGAAGCTGAACGGAACGGAATATACCGTGAAATATACACCGGCGGAAAGTGACAGTGCCCTTTTCGGCGGAAACAGCAACTGGCGCGGGCCGGTATGGTTCCCGATCAATTTTCTGATTATTGAAAGCCTGCAGCGGTTTTTCTTCTATTACAGCCCCGATTTCCTGGTGGAGTATCCTACAGGCAGCGGCAGCTATTCCAATCTCGATGAAATTGCGCAATCCCTGAGTGAAAGGCTGGGCAAACTATTCCTGAAAGATGAGAACGGAAAACGGCCTTTCAACGGGCAGTACCCGAGATTTCAGGAGGATCCGGATTTCAGGGACTATATCCTATTTTACGAATATTTTCACGGTGACAGCGGGCGTGGAGTAGGGGCTTCCCATCAGACCGGCTGGACCGGACTGATCGCCAAGCTCCTGATGCCGAGATTCTCAAAAGAAACAACCTCTCAGGAAAAAGCCGGCCGGACAACAGGATAACCTTCTGTTCTCCCGGAAAGGATAAGCTGATATCCGATCATGCTTCGGGATGCAGGTCTCATCTGTCATCATGCGGTCCGGCAAAATATATATTTTACCGGACCACATGATCAGCTTTTTTCCGTATCATAGAAAAATCACTCAAAAATCTGCTGAATCACTTCAAGTGACGCCGGAATTTCAAAATCCGTAATGTGGTAGTGGTAATACACCAGGATACTGTCCAGGAATTCCTTTCGGTAAAGAGCCGGAATTTTTATGCTGTACGGATATTCCGAGGAAATGATATGCTTCCATAAGGCGGAAATTTCCCGGCTGAAAAGCTGGTGGCTGGGCTCGGGAGCAAAGGTTCCCGTTTCCGGATCCAGGAAGAGGGCGGATCCTGGCAGCGGGGCGACTCCGTGGATTTTCAGGATTTTAATCAGAAAAATAAAATGGGAATGATAATTAGGGGTTTCCAGTTCATCAGTAAACTCCTCCAGGCATATAAAAAGGGGTTGGTTTTTATGCTCATGCCTCAGGTTTTTGTTTAAAAAGTCGGACACGAAAAATACGATGGTATTGGACCTGATATCCGTATAGATATCATTGCTTTTTACCAATTCAAATTTTGAGACGGTTTGTATTCCGTTTCCTCTTATGGGAAGAACGGAAAAACTGAGTTTGCTTAACGGAAGAAGCAGTGCTTTTTTCTTGTTCTTCCTGGTGTAAAGTCCCCTTAAAAAATAGGACTGGAACCCTTCTTCTTCCGTAAAGCAGTACAGGACCGCGTCATTTTCCCCGTATTTTATATAGGATAACAGAAACCCGGTCTGTGAATTCATTAATTGACTACTGCAATTTTAGCGGTTGCTTTATCCGAACCGTCTTCATTGGTCATCAGGACAAAGTAAACCCCTGAGGCTACTCTTGTTCCTCTCATATTGTTGAGGTCCCACTCATAATATCCTCCTCTGGCCACTGCAGAATGAACGATATTCCCGGTAGCATCGGCAATCCTGATATTCGTTACCTCTGCCAGACCCTTAATGGTTACCTTGCCTTTGAAATTGGAGTATACTACAGGATTCGGATAGACGAGTACATTTCCAAACTCTGAAGTAACGTCTGCCACATCTCCCTGGTAGGTTACGATACCGTCATACGACACGAAGTATACTTTTCCTGTTTTACGGTCTACTTTGATATCCGTAATGGTATTATTGGGAAGCGGCGAATTTTCCTTTGTGAAATGCTTTACGGTTTGCTGTCCGTCTGCCGAAAGGTAATAGACTCCGCCGCCGTCTACGGAAACCCATTTATGGTCTCCTGCATCTACTTCAATCTGAAGGATCTGGGTGTCCCTGAAAAGCTCTTCTCCAAGACCGTTCTGTTCAATAATGATGGGCTCCACTTTAGCGGTGGCCGGTGTTTTTATGGCTGAAACGGCATTTGGCAATATTCTCAATCCCAGGTCACCTCCGATCCATGCGTCACCGGATTTATCGATTGCTACGGAAATAGTTCCCCCTGAATTGGAGGCAAAACCATTGGCCTGGCTTAAAATATAAGCGGTATCATCAGAAGTATTCACTGTTTTTTTTGCATCATATGCAATAAAACCATTGATTCTCGGAAGCGGGATCCAGAGCAGGCCTTCATGATATAATGCTTTCTGTGCCGCTCCTAAGCTTGACGTGGTATTTTTGACTAAAAAATCATCAGTAGCCCGGTCATAAGCTCCTACTGCTGTAAGCGGTCCCTGGGCAGCCCCTTCTCCTGAAAATGCAATGGTGGCAAAGAGATTATTGGAATCATCAAAAGTAAGGCCTACAGGGCGGCGTGTAAACCCGTCCGTAGTCCCGAGATTATAACTTTTGGCAAATGTAAAATCTTTGCTGCCCGGATTATATTTCATCTTGAAGATGCCCCGGCTGTTGCTTGCTGTGTAATTGGTAAAAAAAACATCCGTGGGATTTACAGGATCTGAGATGACATCCAGGATATTAAACTGTGTTGTATTCCCTTTAAAAAAAGACGGATAAATCCACTCCACTCCGTCAAAATAATAAAAGCCGGGATTTTTTGCATTGAATAAAACCGTATTGAACCTGCTCTCCCTTCCGCCACTGGAAACCAGCAGCTGGTTTTCTCCGTATAAACTGATTTTATAGGCATAATTGAAAAAAGGACCGTCAGGCTTGAAAGAATTGCTGCTTTCATTCTTGATTCCGGACATGACGGTACCTCCGTAGACACTGCTGCCAACGGTAGTGGCCGTATTGCATTCCTCACCGAAGCTTACGGTATTGTTAAAGTTTCCGTCGGAATTGAAGGTATATACCCTGTTAGCGTCAGTAACGACAATATTGTTGCTGTTCACCACTACATCCCGGACATTGCTGAAAGTCTGCGACAGCTGAACCGGAGTTCCGCCGTTATATACATATCCGGTGGTGGCGGATGAAAAGCTCAGCGCTCCCTCCGAGTCAATATGCCGGAAAGATCCCGGCATATCGGTAATCCAGGTGGAGAAAACCGGAAATGTAGTATTCATTTCATGGCTCTTCAGGCCGGTATTGGTTACGGAAAATACTTTGTTTCCGAAAATAGTTGCTTCATTACTGGCCTGATATACGCCTCCTGAAAGAAAAAACGCAGAATCTTTAAACTCTTTTTTCTTGAGATCGAAAATGGAAACCCCGTATCCTACCGAGATGACTGCCAGATCGCCGGTAATAGAGATATGATTGATTCTTTTGCTGCCGTTGTAGCCGGTAGCAATCGGGATATCCACCACATATTTGATTCCGTCCGGAGAAATCACATCCAGGGAACCGTTCTGATAACCGATCAGTCCCGTTTTGGTCTGGGGATTATAATCGAAAGCTGAAATTTTCACCTCATGCAAGCCGTTGGCTTTTGACAGCTTGGTAATTTCACCGGTGGAAATGGTATAATAAAATATTCCGTTTTCTGCGGCGGCAATCAGTTTTCCATTATCTTCCTTCATTGCAGATACATTGTTGTAAGAAAACAGGTCTGCCCATTTTTTAGAAGAAATAGTCTGTGCATTTGCAAGCTGCAGGGATGCCAGAACACCAAGAGAAATTAAAGAGAGTTTTTTCATGCTTATGCTATTATGCTGCTGTCTATAACCTGGTTATTCCAGGAAATATGGTTTACGTTTTTATCGTGATCAAAAAAGAAATCTATTCTTCCGAGCAGAAGTCCGGCCCATCCCACCTGGTTTACCAATACATTTTTCCCCTGTCTGTTGGTGAAACGCTGCGGTTCCGGCAGGAAAGTGTGGGTATGGCCCCCCAGGATGAGATCAATATTTTCCGTTCTGGCCGCGAGAATCTTATCGCTGATCTTCTCCGGCTCATCTTTATAATCGTAGCCGATGTGGGAAAGGCAGATGACCAGATCACATTTCTGTTCATTTTTAAGGAAATCTGAATAGTGCTGGGCCACATCCACAGGATCCGAATAAACGGTTTCACCATACTGCTTTTTTCCCACCAGCCCGTCCAGCTGGATGCCCACGCCGAAAATACCTACTTTAATCCCGTTTTTGCTGAAAATTTTATAAGGGGAAGTTTTCCCGTCCAGTACGGTGTTTTTGAAATCATAATTGGAACATAGAAACGGGAACTGTGCATTGGGCAGTACCTTCAGAAACCCTTCCAGACCATTGTCGAAATCGTGATTTCCCATGGTGGAAGCATCATATTTCATCATAGACATCAGCTTGAATTCAAGTTCGCCACCGAAAAAATTGAAATAGGGTGTTCCCTGGAAGATATCCCCCGAGTCCAGAAGCAGAAGATTGGGCTCCTGTTTCCTGATCTGCTGGATCAGGCTTGCCCTTCTTGCAAAGCCGCCCTGATTGGGGTTTTTGGTATAGCTGGCGTCGAATGGTTCTATCCTGCTGTGCTGGTCATTCGTATGAAGAATAGTCAGCTTATTTGCCGGTTTAACGAGCAAGCTGCCGCTTTGCTCTGCCATCATCATATTGGGAGCCAGGGCCATGGCCAGGGTTCCTCCGCCTATTGTCTTTAAAAAGTTTTTTCTGTTCATTGTTTCTTACCGGTAAAATGTAAACGGATATCTGTAGGGGGAACCACTTCCCGGGTATTCCTGAAATATTCGATAAAGAGGTCCCTTAATTTAATTCCGGTGGGAATCATTTCCCCTCTGGAAAAAAATCTCATGTTGTCGCCGCCCAGAGCCAGATAATCGGAGGTGGCAATATAATACTCCTGAGCCGCATGTACAGGTTTTCCGTTAATGGAAGTTTTGGTCAGAAGACCGTTGTCTGTTTCGATATAAAGGTGGGATACAGGATTGTTCACCTGGCTTTTTGCATAATAGTCGAAAAGTCCCTGAAGATCCGATCCTTTCATTTTCACGATGATCACCTCGTTTTCAAAAGGCATTACCTCAAAAATGCTTTTCAATAAAATATCGCCTTTCCCAATGGTGGTACGGATTCCTCCGATGTTGATCAGGGCGGCATCCACGTTTTTCCCAAGATTTGTCCGGGCCCAGCGATCTGCCCCATCAAATGTATAGTCTGCCAGAAGATTCCCCAGATTGCTGTTATCCCCCTGTTTGGTAAGATCGGTCCCGGTGTGGGAGATTTTCTGGTTCATCTCTTTATCCAGCCGCTGTTTATAGGGCTCAATGAATTTTACAAATGCCTCATCATTTTTCAGTTCGTTATTAATAGAAATGTTCTCCCGGGTATGCACTTTTGCCACCTGCAGCGGAGAAGCCGTTTTACAGGCGGAAAGAGCAGCCAGTGCCATTCCCAGTAACAAGAATTTATTTTTCATATACTGCAAATTATTTTTAAAAAGGTGCCCTATGCCTGCCGTTGCTTCCTTTGTTTTCGTAAAATATCCGGAAAGTGGCTGTTTCATATGATCTTTTAATAAATGCAAATATAATTATATGTACAATAAAACATTCTTATTTATAATAAATTCTTGGCGTAAATTATTAAATTTGGAAAAAATTATTCTAGCAGATGAGCATTTTAAAAGGAGTGGGCGTAGCATTGGTGACCCCCTTTAATGAAGATTTATCCGTTGACTTCGAAAGTCTGACAAAACTTGTCGAATACAATATTGAAAACGGAACCGGGTATTTTGTGGTGTTGGGAACTACAGCGGAGGCAGCAACGCTTTCTGCCGAAGAAAAGAAACAGGTGACTGAGCATATCATCAAGGTAAACAATAAACGCCTTCCGCTGGTACTCGGAATTGGCGGCAACAATACCCTTGAAGTGAAAAAACAGATCGAAGAAACGGATCTTTCCGCTTTTGAAGCGGTGCTTTCCGTATCTCCGTACTACAACAAACCGAATCAGGAAGGCCTCTACCAGCATTATAAAGCACTGGCCTCAACAGGAAAGAAGATCATCATCTATAATGTTCCTTCCAGGACAGGGCAGAATATTGAGGCAGAGACCACTTTGCGGCTGGCCAGCGAATTTCCCAATCTGTTTCTGATCAAGGAAGCCGCTCCGAATATCCTGCAGTACTTTGACATCCTGAGAAAAAAACCGGAAGGATTTAACCTGGTTTCCGGAGATGACGAATACACGCTTCCGGTGACGCTGGCTGGCGGAAACGGAGTAATCTCCGTGATCGGGCAGGCCTATCCAAAGGAATTTTCAGCAATGGTCCAGCTGGCTTTTGAAGGAAAGGTAAAGGAAGCTTACGAAATCCACAACAGGCTGGTAGACATTACGCGGCTGATTTTTGCAGAGGGCAATCCATGCGGAATCAAGGCGGTCCTGGCAGAAAAAGGACTTGTTAAAAATTACCTGAGACTGCCTTTAGTTCCAGCTTCGGAAGGATTGTATGCTAAAATTAAAGCGGAGATGGCCTCTTAACGGAGCAATCCGGTGGATGATAGCAGCGGATTTTTACATTCCGGTGAAAACAGATCATTAAAGGTGAAAGCATCATGCTTCACCTTTATTTTTTGCATAAAAGAATACACGAAACTATGAGATTTATAAAAGCAACTGAAAAAGAAATTCCACTGATTCAGGAACTGGCAAAGGATTCCTGGGAAAATGCATACCAGGATATACTCTCCGCGGGACAAATAACCTATATGCTGGATACCATGTATTCCTATGAGGAAATTCTGGGGCATTTACAGAATCCCTGTTATCATTATTACCTGATACAGGATCAGTCTGATGACCGCTTTATGGGGTTTATCGGATATGAAAACAGGTATGAAGGAGCGGAGGATACCACAAAACTCCACAGGATTTATCTTGTTCCCGGATACAAGGGAAAAGGAGCAGGTAAAGAGGCACTGGAGTTCCTGCATGGTGAAGTACAGAAGACAGGAAGCGGGAGAATTATCCTGAATGTCAATAAGCATAACCCTGCAATAAAATTCTACGAAAGCCAGGGCTACAGGGTGTATGGAGAAGGTATTTTCGATATCGGCAACGGCTATTTTATGGATGATTATATGATGGAATTTTTAATTCACAAATAATTGACTTAAAATTCTGTAACATTTTATTATAATTCTATAAAATGTGATCTATTGATTTGTTGCATCTTTGCAATAGAACCAAACCAAATCGTATAACAATACATTCATATGCTTGGTCTTAAGCTTCTGCTTTTTATCAGTATATTTTTTTTCATCCTTAGTGTTTAAATTCCTGCATTTTT
>JAKOOI010000428.1 GCA_022701475.1 Weeksellaceae bacterium | reverse complement strand
CTCTCGGCGTTTGAAAAATTCTTACGCATTTTTATTTTGCAGACAACTTTTAGGCTTGTATTACAAAATATTCAGGCCAGTTCATAAAAATGCCCCTGAAAGTACCTGACTTTCCGGGGCAGGCTGTTTTTCTGCCGTATCTTATGTTTATCAGAGATTGCTTATCTCTGTTCAGGCAACGGAGATCCGGTCCGGCTGTTCCTTGCCTTAGCCAGCATTGGGATTGAAGTCAGTCCCATTACCAGCATGATGCTGATCTGCAGCGGCAGCGAAATAAAGGAATAGGTAAGACCTACCTCACCGCCCAGCTCGCCGCTGCGGCCCATGGAAATAAACAAGGCCATAAAACCGTACTTCATCGCGAGGTTGAAAGCCCCGATCCCGCCGCTCGCCGGAATAATCATGCCGAAAGTTCCCACGACAAGGATAAGGAAACCGTCATCAAAACGGAAACCCGAAGTTTCGGGCAGGGCAAAGCAGACCAGATAAGCGGCAAAATAGTAAGAAATCCAGATGCCCATCGTATAAAGGATGAATTTCCCTTTCTGCCTTAATCTGAATATGGAAGTAAGGCCCTGAAGTATCCCTCTGCCGAAATTTAATAGTTTTTCCTTTTTAAATTTATATAAGATAATCAGGCCTGCTAAGATCACGATGCCAATTCCTGCTTTCAGATACAGGTAAAAAGAATCGAAATCGTATATCCCCAGTTTCATCATCTGCCTTTCAAAAAAATTAGGGATAAATATGTTCTTTTCATTCTTCTTCTCCATCACAAAACGGTAGAAAGATAAAATGGTATCAAACTTAAATATTGCGGTCAGACATAAAAATACAAGCATGCATACCAGGTCTACTACCCGCTCCAGGATAATGGTTCCGAAAGATTGATCGACAGGCACTTTTTCCACACCGTACAATGCGGTAGCCCTCGCCACTTCACCGCTTCTGGGGATGGTAAGGTTCATCAGATACCCGAATGAAAGCGACCACAGTGAATTGGCATTTGAAATCCGGTAGCCCATAGGCTCGAGCATCAGGTTCCATCGCACTGCCCTGAACCAGTAAGCCGCAATCCCGAAGCAGCCTGCAAAAAGCACCCACCAGTAATTGGCTTTTGCCAGTGATTTGCGGATCACTTTAAAGTCCAGCCCTTTTAAGGCAAGCCATAAAAAAAAGCCTGCAAAAGCAAGCGATATTACTATTGTAAGTAAGGTTTTTAAAGGTTTTGTTGATTTTTTCTCCATCAGCTTACGTCAAAAGATTGGTCTTTTCATCGGGAAAGACAATTTTCGGCTGGAAGTCGCGCGCTTCTTCAGGAGTCATCTGGGCATAAGCAATCACGATAATAATGTCATCCCGCTGTACTTTCCTGGCAGCAGGGCCGTTGAGGCATACTTCCCCGGATTTTCTTTTTCCTTTAATAACATAGGTGTCAAAACGCTCACCGTTGTTTACATTGACAATATACACCCGTTCTCCCACTACCAGTCCTGCAGCGTCAATCAGGTCTTCATCAATGGTAATGCTTCCGATATAATTAAGGTCAGAAGCCGTAACTCTCACCCTGTGAATCTTAGACTTAAAAACTTCTATTAACATACTGCAAATTTATTAATAAATATTTACAAAAAGGCTTTTTAAGGTGACTTTAAAACGGTCATAAAGCCGGCTATTTAATTTTATTTGACATAATTTTTGTGCCGATTACTTGTAAAATCACTAACATATTAAAGAAAGCATTATCAGTTTACCTAAAATTCAGGATTTAATAAATACAGTAAATATTTGCCATATTTGTCTAAAGTCAATATACATAAGCAATTGGCATACTTTTAGTAACGTGTAACCTTGATTTTACGTGAAAATTCGAATTATCAAATTTCAATCATATTTGGATAAATTACGAACTATCATTTATTTTTTCTCAAAAAAATTGCGTATTTACAAAATAGTATTATATTTGCTATTATTACGAACTAACTTAATATTAAAAAAAATTATGAACAAGTCTGAACTAATCGACGCTATCGCCAAAGATGCAGGAATATCCAAAGTTGCGGCCAAGGCTGCTCTGGAATCATTTGTTGACAATGTAATGAATACCCTTAAAAAGAAAGACGGAAAAGTTTCTTTAGTAGGTTTCGGTACTTTCTCAGTTGCAGAAAGAGCGGCAAGACAGGGAATCAATCCTGCTACTAAAAAGCCGATCAACATCGAAGCTAAAACCGTAGCCAAATTTAAGGCAGGTGCTGATCTTGCTGCTGCAGTAGCTACCGCTAATGCCCCGGCTCCGGCTGCAGGGAAAAAGAAAAAATAATCAACCCGGATTATAAAAACTGAAACCTCACCGTGCATCGGTGAGGTTTTTCATTTTACCATATTGGCGCCTACGGTGCGAGCCGGGCAATATGCCAGTCTATTTCTTCAAGCGTATAGATGATTCTGTCGTGGAGCCGGTTGGGCCTTCCCTGCCAGAACTCGATTTCGTAAGGCCTGGCAAGGTATCCGCCCCAGTTGGAAGGTCTGGGCACTTCGGTATTTTCATATTCCGCTTCCAGCTGCTTGAGCTTTTCTTCCAGAAACTGCCTGTCCGGGATTTCCTGACTCTGAGGGGAAACAACCGCTCCGAGCTGGCTTCCTTTGGGCCTGGAATGGAAATATCCGTCGCTCAGGTTTTCAGCAATTCGCTCAAGATCTGCTTTGATGATCACCTGCCTTTCAAGTCCCGGCCAGAAAAAATGCAGGCAGGCCTTACGGTTCTTTTCTATGGATTTCCCTTTCCTGCTGTCATAGTTGGTATAAAAGATAAATCCTTCATGAGTATATGCTTTCAGCAGCACCATACGGGTACGCGGGCAGCCGTCTTCTTCCAGGGTGGAAACCGACATGGCATTGGCTTCAGAGATCCCCGGACTTTCAGCAGCCTCCGTAAACCAGTCCCTGAACTGCTCAACCGGATTTCGTTTAATCTCACTTTCAATAAGTTGGGATCTGTCATACACTTTTCTTCTGTCATGCAGGTTTTCCATAAATATTTTTTATTAAATTTGAGTATGAATTACTCATACAAAGGTAAAATATTAATTTCCGCCCCCGACATTTCCGGTGATATTTTTTCGAGATCGGTAGTGCTGGTTATCGAGCACAATGAGCAGGGTGCATTCGGTTTGATATTGAACAAAAAGAACAGCCAGATGAGTGATAAGTTCAAAGATTTCTTCGATTTCAAAATTGAAGTGTACGACGGGGGACCTGTGGAGAATGACAAGATCTTCTTCATTGTCAGGGGTAAAAAAGTGACCGAAACCTTTACGGAAATCACCCCTGAATTTTATCTTACGGAAGAGGTAGAAAACATCATCAGTGCCGTTCTGAGCGGTGAGCTCACCATTGATAACGTTAAAATTTTCTCAGGATATTCAGGGTGGTCGCCTTTGCAGCTGGATGACGAAGTCCTGAAAAAAGTATGGACTGTTGTGGATGTTTATAATCTCGACTATACCCTGCCGAATGACCAGACCCTATGGAAGTGCATCATGCAGATCCTGGGCGGCGAGTACCTGCTCTGGGCAAATTCCCCCGAAGATATATCCTTAAATTAAAATAGAATATGATTAGAAGCATATTAAAAATTTAACAAATTTTAAGAGTTTGTTAACATCTATTATGCTTATAATTCCCGTTATTTGCTAAATTAAAAGATCAGAAATACAGAATAAGCGGAAGAGTAATCTATAGGTACTTTTCTTGCTATTCCGGATTTTGAAAGATACCATTCTGAATGATTTCAGAATAAAACCCGGTAAAGGACCTTCATCAGTTGTTTACCGGGTTTGCCAATTAAAGACCTTTCAATAATGCATTAATTTACAACACTTTATTAATCAGCTATAGGTTATTTTCATACTATCATAAAAATCAATAACTCTGATCTGTATGCCTGTAAAATTCTATACAATTCTTTCTGTTAAGGAAAACTATTGCCCCATTTCTCCGTCAACTCCTTAAAACGGGCAGCTGCAAAAATTTTATTTCTTATTTTACCGACTGAAAATATCCCTTTTTCATCGGAGATCAGCAGGATTTCTTCGGCTTTCTGGGATTCAAAGGCAATAATTTCATGTTCCTGGATATCTGCCAGGTTGTTCTTGTGCAGGAAAGTCACGAAGTTTTCCATCAGCGGCGAAATATAGGCGCCTTCGGTCTGTTTGGGAACCTTGATCACATCACCTTCCAGAAACAACAGGTTGCCGGAAGTAGTGCGGGCAATCCTTTTATTGGGATTCAGCAGGATGACATCATCAAGATCGTTTTCCTGGGCATAGATTCCCCCGTAAATATTT
>JAKOOI010000423.1 GCA_022701475.1 Weeksellaceae bacterium | reverse complement strand
GCATTGAAGATGATCAGCAGCACATACAGGAAAAGCGTGGTAAAATAAAGTATGTTGCGTATCTTCAGCCGTTTTTCCGGTAAAAACAGCATCAGGCTAAAGAATAAAACTTTCAGTCCGACAAAGGCGAGGGCTATTTCTGCTACGGATCCTCCATATTGTTTGAAAATATTATTCGGAATGAGAAGAATATAAAGAAACAATACCGACAGAATGCCCAGGATCACCGGTCCGTAAGGCTTGCTGTATTTTGATTCTGACAGGAACAGGAGATACCCTGCCAGAAATACCGAAGCTATGATGAAAACAAACACATCGTTTATAATGCCGGTCAGTATGATGCTGAAAATTTTAGTCAGACTGAAATTTACCGTAGTAATCGGATGAAAAATAAAGGTAATACGGAGAATCAGGGAAATGATAAGGTAAAAAATTCCCAGATACAGGAAAGGTTTTATTCGCTGGAAAAACATGGATAATCGATAGGTATTAATACCTGCAAATTTAATATAGAATATACTCTATTGATATTGACGAAGTAATATCCCGGAAAATATTATGAATTTTATAATATTTTAAAAAAAAATTAAAAGATATGGTATTTCTATATTTTTGTTAAACACCATATACAGAAAGGAGGCTGTTATTACAGCCTCCGATTAATTTATAATATTGTTAAAAAGTGTTAACTAAGAATGCCCGAACCCGATATTTCCTTTTTTACCGGACAGGCTTTTCCTGAAGTCAATCATTCTTAACGCAGTAACGGCAGCTTCTACCCCTTTGTTACCCAGATCACCGCCACTTCTTGCAACGGACTGTTCTTTGGTATCATCGGTCAGAACACAAAAGATCGTGGGAGTATCGGTTAAAATATTGCAGTCTTTGATTCCCTGGGCTACTGCGGAGCACACATAATCGAAATGCGGGGTTTCTCCGCGGATCACACATCCGATGGAGATCACGGCATCGTATTTACGTTCTTTGCAGAGCTGCATGCTTGCATAGCTGAGTTCAAAAGCGCCCGGCACAGGAAAGAGCCTGATGTTCTCCGGCTTCACACCTTCTTTATGAAGGATTTCCAGGGCTGCATCCCGCAGGTTATAGGTTACGAAATCATTCCACTCAGAAAAAACAATGCCGATAGAAAACTCATCGGCATTGGTGATATGAAGTGGCTTGTAATCGGAAAGATTAACTGTTGCCATTATTTAGAAGTATTTAGTCATTTCAATATAAGAATCAGACATCCCGTTGTCATAATCCTGGTATTTTTCATCGATGGTAGCAAAATATTTTTTAGCTTCTGCCTTTTTATTCATTCCTAAAGCAAGGAGACCAGCTTTTCTGGTGAAAAAATAGGTCGTATACGGATCATCGGAAGCAGAGGCTGCTTTGTCCAGCAACTGCAGCGCATCATCATTTTTATTAAGCCCGGACTGTGCATCAGCCATTGCTCCGAACTTCATGGCCATGATCGTTTTGTTATCGGAAGAAAATTTGTCCAGCAGATCGTAAGCTTCCTGGAATTTTCCTTCTTTGAATTTCAGCAATCCGGCATTGTACGCAGAAAGCTTACCGATATTGGTTCCTGAATATTCATCGTAAGTCCCGAGGAATCCCGGATTGGCCGCAGACTTTCCTCCCAGTGCTTCTTTATCTTTTCCTTCCGCCAGGTATTTCTGGGCAGTCAGGAAACTTTTTACAGCTTCAGCATTTTTAGGAGCTACAACAAACTGTTTGTAACCGAAGAATCCCAGAACGCCTAAAATAAGCAGTCCGAAAACAATACCCAGCGGTTTTGAGTACTTCTCAAGAAATCTTTCCGTATTTAAAGCTTCCCTGTCAAGATCTTTAAAAAACTCCACTGTTTCTTTACCTTCTTGCCCGTCCTGAGCATTCTTTGTAATTTTTGCCATAAATTGTTAAAAATTGAAATGCAAATTTAATTGTTTCTGAATGATTTACAAAATACTTTGTGCGTATTATTGATAAATATGGAATAAATCTGAGCGTAACCACCTGTTTTATTAACGGTCATTAATAAAAAATGCCGCAGGAACGGTTCCGTACGGCATGTATATGCTTGTCTAATATTCCAGGATATGGTAAAGTTCTGCATCGAATCGCTTCAGCCGATCTTTCCCTTTCAGTTCTTTTAATCCTATAAGAAAGCTGAACTGGGCTACGGTAGCGCCCTGCTTTTCCACCAGCTTGGCTGCCGCTTCAGTGGTTCCTCCGGTAGCCAGGAGATCATCATGAATAAGAATCCGCTGTCCCGGCCTGATCTGGCCTTCGCGGGTTTCGATGACCGCGCTTCCGTATTCGAGATCATATTCTTCTGCAATGACCGGAGGCGGAAGCTTACCGGCTTTTCTGATGAGGATAAAAGGGACTTCCAGGGCCACGGCAATGGCAATCCCGAAGAGGTAACCGCGGCTTTCGATTCCGCAGACCGCATCCACCTTACCTTTGCTGAAAGCTACCAGATCACTGATAACTTCCTCGTAGAGCTTCGGGTTAAGGAAAATAGGGGAAATGTCCTTGAACTGAATTCCGGGAATCGGAAAATCCGCTACATTTTCAATCTGTTCTTCCAGCTTCCTGATAAGTTCCTGTGTTGCCATTATTTTATTTAAGGGTTGATTTTATAACTTGATATTTTCCAGTCTCCGTTCACGTTCTTCAGTCCGAAAGTTACCTTGAGCGCTGTTGTTTTTCCGTTTTTATCGGTAACATCGTAGGTCGCATTCACACTGGCGGCATTGGCATTGGCCAGATTGGATGTGATGTTCTTCACACTTACGTTCTTTACGGATCCGAAGCCGGAAGTGGGGTTGGCAAAGGATTCGTAGCTTCCCCAGCTTGGGTTGCTGGAAGCATTGTACGCTGCTTTCAGGTTCTGTCCGCTGACGTTGTTCAGGAATCCCGAAACTACGGTTTTCGGGTCTGCAGCCGGTTGTTTCGGAGCGGCAGGTACGGTTGCCGGAGCAGCATTTGGATCTGTGGAAACCGGCGGCACGGTAGCTCCCGGATTGTTAGGATCAATGACTGCCGGCTCCTGGTTCACTGCCGTGGAATCCACGACTACCGGTACCGGCACCTTCAGCAGTGACGGGTTTACATCCAGTCCGATTTTG
Organism: Weeksellaceae bacterium; assembly: GCA_022701475.1. GTDB lineage: Bacteria > Bacteroidota > Bacteroidia > Flavobacteriales > Weeksellaceae > Chryseobacterium. Next base: position 2,709 of record JAKOOI010000423.1, on the reverse strand, counting down.
GTCATTTTGAATGTCTTGCCCGTTGTCTTTACCGATACGGTGATGTCAATTTTATTATCTGCAACCTTTGCTGCAGGCAGTGATGAGAATTTCAGGTTAAATCCTTTGAAGTTATTATCCTGCATCAGGTTTTTAGCGGTAGCCAGTTTTTCACCGTTGCTGAATACCTCAAGGGTAGCTTCAAGGCCTGCTCCGGTGAATGCAACAGGCTTTCCGGTATTGTCGAGAAGCCTTGGGACGATCTGAAGCGAAGTCGGCAGCCCGGTACCGTCGTCTCCGCTGGGATTTGCCATAATGCTCAGGGAATTGGCTTTTACGTCGTTCGGATCGCTTTCTTTGGCTTTGTCATCACCGAAGATATTCATTTCACCCAATGACGGCGGAGCAGTGCTGGCCCATTCAATTCCGTTTTTCTGGGCCACCTGGTCAGCCATGGTCATAATTTCAGGAACTTTTTTACCGTCGATCAGCTGGCCGAGGGCTTTAAGTTCTGCTACGTCCCCGTCTGCTTCCACTCCGAAAGTCTTCAGGATATACAGGGCTTCATTGAATTTGATCTGTTTGATCGTTGGCAGACTCGCGGTCATATCGTTGATGCTCGACTGCAGGGTTTTGGTATTGGTAGCGTCTACATGGTCTTTCTTGCAGGCTGTAAACAGCAACAGGCTGAAAATTAGCAGAAACGAAAATTTTTTCATTTGTAATCACTTTGCCACAAATTTAATAAAAACCTGTATGTGTAAGTGTTTTTTATTTTCTTTTTTCTCTTTCTCCATTTTGTACCTGAAAGTTTAACGCTGTTGTTAAACGGGTCAGGCTTTTCTTTCATTTCTTTTTCTGCCTCGCGCCTCTCTTTAGAGGTCTCTGTATTGTCAAACCGATCCATACCTGCAGTTGTCCCGTCTGTAAAGATTTTTTACGGCAACGCCTGCCAGGGAATCCATCCGAATAGTAGTATAGGAATAAAAAACAGATTGGGTTCTATCCATATCCGGTACCATCATGTCCTATTCAAATTTTGAGAATCCTTGTCAGGCCTGTAAGTCCATTCATAAAAGAACCGGTTTACGGTATTTTCCCCGTGATCAGTACAGTGACTGCATTAAGTGTGATTTGAAATGCTTTTTACATGTTTTATTATTAAGAATTTCAAATGTATTTTTGCATTCTTTATTTTTCGTTCGGTCTTTCTTTCAGGTCATCCTTAAAGAATGAGCTGAAAACAGACTGCATATTCGGGAAGGCGGGATCTTTCCAATATTCAGAAGTATAATGGCTGTTATTGAACTCGAATTTTATTTTACCGGCATCGGTATCGTTGCCAAAATCAATTTCAACAGGATAAAAGTTGATATAAGTGCCAATGGCATTATAATCAGGTTCGCTTTTATGCTTCATTTTCAAAAAGGTAATTTCATTGTATTCCACAAGATCCCGCAATTTCTTCTCTGAACCTGAGGTGTAAGCAATATTGAGAATCCTTCTTGAATCATAGAAACGGTATCCGAACAGAGCCAATTCTTTTTCCTGCAAGGATTCTCCGGTTATTTCCATTTCATCTTTGCTGCTCCCTTTAATTTCCCTGAAGACCGTATTTTTCACTTTTTTATATTCATTTATGTTGCCGACGTCTTTTATTTTCGGGACTTTCAGAAACATGCCGTAATCCCAGGAAGACAGCTTTTTCGCATCCATTTCTGCTTTTTCCAACCGGAAAATTCTGTATTGCTCAACCCGGGTATCTTTCAGCTTTTTCGTCTTGTTATCGAATATATAAGTGACAATTCCGTCCGCATAGGAATTCAGCTTGTTGTTAAGCGTCACATACGTATTGAAGTTTCCTTTTACAAAAACGTACTTCGCAGGTTTATCATTTTTAATGATAACGGTTTCAATATCCTTTATACGGTCATTGATTTTAATGATTTCCTTATCAAAATCAGCATATGACAAAGTGGCTGCCGGAAGATTATCATATACCAGCTGGAATTTCTCCTGGTCCGGTTTCAGGGATTGTTTCTCAATGGTACCGGCAATATCAGAAAAGGCTACGATGCTGCCGTCTTTCCCGAAAACGGAAACCTTGGGAAGCGGCTTGCCGGTTTTTTCGGATATAAAAGTAATGGTCTGCGCATTCAGAATACAGATGATCAACAATGCGAATAAAAATGCAGTTTTTTTCATAGTTTTTATTTGATGGTGGCATTTAGTTATACCCTTAAGACTCACTTATAGAGAAAACGTTGCCTGACTATGTGCAAAAAAAAAGACTGATCGTTACAATCAGTCTTTTTTGTTATTAGGTTATGGCTCCTTAGAAAGGATACTCATAAATTTCAGATTCGTGAAGGTAAGGGTTTCCTGTAGGAATCAGTTTCAGTTTGGCCAATGCTGAAAGCACGGTAAACATAAATAATCCGACTACGAACAGGATCGCTCCCAGGATCAGGATAAATACTTCAGGTGTCTTCCAGTACGGTCCTACGGTTCCCGGCATTACCATGTTGAAGTAATCCAGAATGTGACCTAAGATCACAACTACTGCCATGGTAGTCACCACTTTGTAGTTTCTCTTGATGCTACTGCTTACGAGTACCAGTAACGGCAACAGGAAGTTGATGATCAGCATCGGCAGGAAAGTAGGCGAATAGTGCTGGAATCTTCCGAAGAAATAATTTACCTCTTCCGGAATGTTTGCATACCAGTACA
>JAKOOI010000385.1 GCA_022701475.1 Weeksellaceae bacterium | reverse complement strand
TCAAGATCCTTTGTAGCACAGGCATCCCCGATAACCACACAATTAAATCCGAGATCTTTTGCAGCCCTTGTTGTCGCATCCACACACATATGGGTCTGCATCCCACAGATAACCAAATCAGTGATGTTCTTTGATTTCAGATACTCCAGCAGATTGGTATCCCTGAAACCGTTGGGGTAATTTTTGATAATCAGGTGTTCATTATCCGTAGGTTTTACATCATTATGGATTTCTGCACCTTTTGTACCGGGAAGAAAAAATGTCGCATTGGAGCGGTTAGCGATATGCTGAATATGGATAACCTTTAAGTTCTTCTTTCTGAAGTCTTCCAGCAGCAATCGGGCATTAGCACTTGCTTTGTCGGGATTTACAAGCGCTGCGTTACCGTTTTGAAAATAATCGTTTTGAATGTCTATAATTACTAAAGCTTTCATTTTAATATATATAGGATAGTATATTCCTTTTGAATTTCATTCATTTGTTACATAAATGCGGAAGCCCACACCTTATCGCATTGAAGGAGGTGGCAAAGATTTTTGAGGAAGATAATTGTCAATTTCGTTTTGTTTTAAAATTTCATTCTCCAGTTTCTCAAAATCAATTTTGAATCCGGGTATTTTTGCAGCATCTTTTTGTGAATATATTTTGTCTTCAAGCATTTTTAATACTTCCTTAAAATCGGAATTCATAAATGGGATAATAAAACAAATGGACTGTTGTTTTCCGTTTTTTAAGAATGAAATGTAATTCCGGCTTCCTGCATAGCCTTCATTTGGTTGTAATTGTCTTCTTTCAACAAAATTTTCAGGATGATCTTTGCCTAGTTCATTCAGTTTTTTTATTTCGTTTTCATCCAACTGATAAGAATAATAAGCATTTCCTCTGTATCCGCTTATGAAAACATCTAATTTGCCATTTCCGCTGATTCTTGAGTACGAATTAAATGTGATCTTATCGGGCGATTCAATTTCATAACTAACGATTTGAAAATTTTTCAGATTGTTTTTTTGTGAAAAACTGAGCACACTTAACAAAATAGAAAAGAAAAGTAATGTCTTTTTCATATATTGACGGTATTAAACATAATTTTTAGTTAGTTATTAAAACATTAATAATATAGCATTCTATAAATTTTTTAAAGAAACTAAATTACGAAAAAGACTTGATTAAAAGGCTATGATAAGAGAGAGCCGATATTTTTTACAGAAAGTTAATTACTCAATATTCAAAACCTGTTTTAGAGCGGCGTGCATTACCGATGGATCCACATCTGCACCGGTCCAGTATTTTATCCCGATGACCCCTTGGCTGACCAGCATATTCAAACCATTTACGGTCTTGCAGCCTTTGGCGGAGGCGGTTTTCAGCAGATGGGTCAGCGGCGGATTGTGGATGCCGTCTGCAACCACCATCTTAGGCAGTATACTGTCGAAATCGATGTTAAGCTTCTGGTCCACATTGGGAAACAGGCCCACGCTGGTGGCGTTAATTACGATTTCGGCATCCGGGGAAATGCGGTACTGTTCTGTCCAGGGATGATAAATGGCCGTTGCCGGAGTATTTTCATTCAGATTTCTGACCACTTCCTCAGCTCTTTCATTGGGACGGTTCACCACTGTAATAGCCGCAGCGCCGGCCAATGCCAGTTCTACTGAGACGGCACGCGCCGCCCCACCGGCACCGAAAAGCGTAATTTTTTTCCCGGCAGGGTCACTAACTTCTTTCAGGGCCTGGACAAAACCTTTGCCATCCGTATTTTCGCCAATCCATTTACCGTCACGATTAACGATGGTATTAACCGCACCGATAATCTTTGCCGATTCGCCCAGCCCGTCGAGGTATTGTATGACATTGACTTTATGCGGGATGGAGCAGTTAAAACCGGTCCAGCCCATTGCTTTGGCGCCCTCTACGGCAGCTTTCAGGTTTTGGGGGCTGACTTCGCAATTCAGATAGCGGAAATGCAGCCCGTGATGCTGATAGGCAGCTTCCACCATTGCAACAGTAGGGTTTTCAGCGGCCGGCTGGGCAAAAGACCCGGTGATGGCCGGCAAGAAATCAATCAATTCTGTTTTCATTGATAATCCAGGTTTTTCTGTTTTTAATGGTTCCAATATTTTTTTTCATTTTTACCGGTGCAATGTGTTTACGGTATTCAGAAATGTTACTTTGTTTTCTGCAAACTTTCCTTCCAGTTGTTTTCCGAATTCTTTTGTATGCTGCTGTTCTTTATGCGTTGCCAGTGCAGCTTCATCTTTAAAAATCTCAAATAAAACGACCGTATCGGGCGCCTCTTTTTTGGTGGTGAGTGAAAACAGCAGACAGCCCGGTTCTTTGGAAGCTTCAGACTGGATGGTTTTGGCAGCATTGAGTACCGCCGCTTCATAGCCTTTCTTAGGGGTTATTTCCGTGATGGCGGCAATAGCGCCTTCCATTTTTTTCTGTGCCATACTATTCATACTGTAAAAAAGTGATATTGCAATGAGTATTGTTTTCAAATGTTTCATTGATTTTTATTTTAATTCGGTGACTTCTCCCATAATATCATCCTGATAGCCGAGCGTTACCAGCGTATTGGCGTGGTCGAGGAAGGTCAGTTCATCGGGATACACTTTGGTCTTGTAAAATTCGGAGCTCAATACCGTATCCAGACCTTCTACGCTGTCGAACCAAAGTTCGGCGGTACCGTCAAAATCATTCACGCCGATTACTGCGGATTTTTCCTGTATGGGGTGCGTCTGCAGGTACCGGATAACGTGGTCTTTGGCCTCGGGGATCTGCCGGAACAGCGGGCCGTGCTTTTCGATGTGGTGCTTCACAAATTCCTCGTGGGTCAGTTTCGGGTTGCGTTTCAGCATCATTGTCATCTTTATCATATTTTTGATTTTTAGTGTTGATATTATTATTTTTCGGGTGTCCAGCGGTGCAGGGATTTGTCTTTCAGTCCGTCGGGATACGTCAGCAATTCTATCAATGTGCCCCAGGGCGCTCTTCCGTAAACCCCTTTGTTGCGAGGTCCGTCTTCCACATTGGCCAGTCCGTGCGGCGGAGACAGCAATTCGCCTCCGGCAGCGGTAAACTGTTGACTGGCAGCATCGATATCATCCACATAAACCGCAAGGTGCTGCAGTCCGTAATCGTTTAACCCTGCTGTTTTCTGCTGTGGTGCATCGGCAAATTGAAAAAGCTCGATCGTAGGGCCTTTCCCGATCTGTACCAGGCGCATATGAATGATTTTACTGTCTTTCGGAATCCCCAATTCTTTTTCGGTCGTAGCTCCGGCGAAAGGTTGGCTGCCTTCGGGAAGCACATCGTAAAGCGTTTTGGCATTCAATGCCTTTTCAAAAAAAGCAGAGGCAGCGTTGACATCCGGAACGGTTATTCCTACGTGGTCGATCCCACGGAAATTGTTTTCTGTATTCATATTTTCTTTGGTATTTTTTTCTGGCTTTTGTGAACCATTGTTGCAGGAGGAAAGTATTAATCCTAAAACGGCAATGGCGATCATATTCTGGGTTCTGAATGATTTCATAGGTAATCAATTAATTAAAATAAATAAAAATTCACTCCTGTTTCTTCAGTCATTCGGGATGACAAAACCTGGTCGGCAGGATGATGAAATCGTATATGTTTCCAATTCCTCAGTAACAAAGTTCGGGGATGTGATGGCTTTGTGAATTGTAAAAACTATGGGATTTTTTGTAAATTTATCATATCCATAAACTTGCATATGAAAAAGATACAGTTTGAGCCGTTGGTCATCCACGATTACGAGGAAAAGACATTTCATCTCCCTGTGCATAGCCATACTTATTACGAACTGGTGTACATCCGCGACGGCAACGGTGTTCATCTGCTCAACAGCAGTCGTTTGCCTTACCAAACCGGGGATCTTTTTATCATCAGCCCGGAAGATGAACATTATTTCGAGATTGAGAAGAAAACCCATTTTACGTTTATAAAATTCACGGACGACTATTTTTCGGGGCATATGATGTATTATCAGGCTGATGCTTTTATTTCGCTCACCCCGGAAACCATTATGCGCAACAAACTCCTGAAAGAAGTCAAATTGAAAATGGACGAGCCTTGTGCATCCATACTTAAAAATACCATAGAAAACATCGTGGCGTATAATGGTAAAGATAATATTGCCAGGTCGCCATTGATGTTCTACCAGATTCTTTCTATTTTCGGACTGATTAAAGAGACTGCCGCCAAACTAAACCTCCGGATTGACCACGGTGAGCCGGACAAGGAGGAGCTCATCTCTTACATTCACCAGCATATCTATGAGCCGCGGCTGCTTCACATAAAAAATATTGCGGCGCATTTTTCCATTTCGCCCAATTACTTCAGCGATTATTTCAAAAATAAGTTTGACATCAGTTTCCGTAACTATGTGAAAGATTACCGCATCAGCATTATCGAGAAACGCCTTTTCGTTCCATCGATCACGCTCTCTCAAATAGCCGACGAGTTTGGCTTTACGGATGAAAGCCATCTCAATAAATTTTTTAAAGCCAACAAAGGCATCGCCCCGAAAATGTACAGGAAAATGCGGATAGCGGGGAATGGGGCAGGATAAGGGTAAACGTTGCACAACTCTAGTGGTCTTAGGACGTCCTGATTTATCTGACAGCCCTTGTTTTATTTCTCCTTTATAAACCGCTAGCATATTTGCGCAGCTATCGCTTAAACAGAAAATAATTGCCATTTATTTTCGCCCGCTTCCAACTCAAATCTGTCCGCTTCGCGGGCCATCCGCTTTTAAGAGCTTTCTCTTTTTCCTTGTTTTGCGGCAGAATTGATTATCAGAATCATGAGGAGTCTATTACTGTTTGCACTCTTGTTTTCAAGTTTTCAGGCCTTTGCCCAAAAGTCTTTCTCGTTGAAAGATTGTATCACCTATGCTTTGACGAACCACGGTTCTGTGCAGTTCTATCGGAACAATGTAGATATTGCCAAAACACAAACGGCAGAGGCGAAGGGGCTTTACCTGCCCAATATCAATCTTTCGGCCA
>JAKOOI010000372.1 GCA_022701475.1 Weeksellaceae bacterium | reverse complement strand
TCATGACCTTTCTGCTGACAGGTAAAAATTTTATCATTGAATAAAAAGAATGATTAATGATCTTCATCGTAAATATTGAAGCTAGCGCAAAGTTTTACTTCTTTTACTATAATTCAATAGCAGAATTACTTAAAAAAACTGAGTACAATTATTTAATTGTTTTATCAATGGGGTCAGGCTTTAACCCGGCTTCATTGAAATCCTGTCCAACTTTGTCAAAGTTCCAAACTTTAACAAAGTTTGTTATTTCAAAACTTTATCTAAAAAACGCAACGTAACATTCAGCGTTTCCGTAAACCAGGGTTCAGCCGACCAGAAGGAGTGCGGCGTATCCCTGATTTCGTGAACTTCCGTGTAGGTATTGAAGCTTTTCAACCTGTTCATCATATCGTCCCGGCCGGCATGGAAACGCGGCTGCGAACTGTTGATGAAAAGGGTAGGCGGCGTATTTTTATCTACGTATTCCAGCGGTGACGCCTCGGTCCAGTTCTTAAGATTCACCGTCCGGTCCCCGCCCAGCCAGTAAGCGGCATAGGTGCTTTCTTCAGCTTCCGGGTGAATGAAGGAAACAATTCCGTCTACATTCACGATAGCCTGTATCTGATTTCCGGCTTTTACTCCGACCAGCGTGGCGATCTGGGCACCTGCAGATTCTCCCAGAACGGCCATTTTCTTTTTGTCTACACCATATTTCCGGTGATTTTTCTTCAGCCATTCAATGCCGGACTCAATATCTTCCACACCGGCAGGATAGGGCGCGACATCCGCCAGCCGGTAACCGACCGCGATGACTACATAGCCTTTTGAAGCCAGCTCCATCGCCATGAATTTCTCATTTTCCTTACTTCCTGAAATCCAGCCGCCACCATGAACCATCGCTATACCGGGATATTTTCCGGAACGGCCTTTCGGATAGTAGACGTCGGCTTTCAGGGAAAGTCCGTTGATATGGGCATATTCCACATCCTGATCGATGCTGATGTTTTGCGGCACCGGCCGGTCGATGGAAGTCACGAAAGGATATTTCTTTTTAAATTTTTCAAACGTGGCTTCGTTGGTATAGGGAGTGGCATTCGGGCGCTGTACCTGCCCGGATGCCAAAGTTCCCATAAAAAAAATAGAAATATAAGTAAGTCTTGCGTTAAAAATCATCCGTTCCGGAATTTTTATTGAACTGCATTTTTAGTAACATCGGTCCCGATGGAGACCAGGGTTTTATCTGCCCTGATTTCTTTCGGCAGCAATACGGCTGTTGTTTTATTTCCCAGGATCTTCACATACGGTTTGGTGGCGGATTCAAATTTCACGGTGGAAAGATCAATGTTCCTGCTGTTGTAAACCGTAGCTCCGGTCCCTCCGGAATATTTAAGCTTCACATTTTTCAGCCGGATTCCGTCTGCATCCACGATGGTTAAGGCTTTTTTCGTATCGAACTGAGAATCTTCAATCACAATATTTTTAAGGTTCATTTCCGCCAGCCCGAATAAGGTAATCGCTTCATCGGAATTCACGGCCGTGATGTTTTTAAAGAAAATATTCCTGAACACCGGCGTTTCCGCAGTTACCGGATAGGTCTTTTCGGGAGCCTTGTTGCCTTCTTTTTTCTGTCCGTCTTCCAGCACCGGCGAAGCGCCTTCGTAAAACATATTGAAGCCGATTACCTGGGTCGGGATATTGATCATGTCGATATTTTTAATGTAAATATTTTCCACGATGCCGCCTCTTCCGCGGGTGGTCTTGAACCGCAGTCCGATATCCGTCCCGATGAACGTACAGTCGGAAACATGGATGTTCCGGGCACCTCCGGACATTTCGCTGCCCACAACAAATCCTCCGTGGCCATGGTAGACCACATTGTTTTTAATGATCACATTTTCCGTAGGCATGCCTCTTTTTCTTCCGTCCTCGTCTTTTCCGGATTTGATGCAGATGGCATCGTCGCCTACATCAAAGCTGTTGTCATAGATCAGCACATTTTTGCAGGATTCCAGGTCGACGCCGTCGCCGTTCTGCGAATACCACGGGTTTCTTACGGTCAGGTTTCTTAAAATCACATTGGAACACATCAGCGGGTGGAGGTTCCAGGCCGGGGAATTCTGGAAAGTAGGGCCGTCCAGCAGCACTTTGTCGCAGCCTACCAGGCTCACCATCACCGGACGGAGGAAATCTTTCACCGTGACCAGCTGGTCTTTTGAAATTTTATCGGGAACATTGAAATTGGAGCTGCTTTCCAGTCCTTTTTTGTAGCTTTCGGAAGGGTACCAGTTTTTGCCGTCGGAAGAAAGGATTCCGCCGGAGGCGGTGATTTCCTTCCACTGGGATTCCGAAACCTTACTTTTTTTAACGGCCCTCCAGGCATCGCCGCTGCCGTCGATCACCCCTTTTCCGGTAATGGCGATATTGGTGGCGTTCTTCGCTGAAATCGGCGACTGGCAACGGATGGTGTTCAGGCCTTCAAAGCTTACGTCCACCAACGGATAATCATTTTTATCTTTGCTGAAAATGATGAAAGCCCCTTCTTCCACATGGAGGTTGATGTTGCTTTTCAACTCGATCGGCCCGGTGAGCCACATGCCGCGGGATACCACCAGCTTTCCGCCGCCTTTTCTGCTTAATTCGTCAATGGCCTTACGGAAGGCTTCCGTATTTTTTACAGTTCCGCCGGCTACCCCGCCGAACTGCGTAATGGAAACCGTATTGGCCGGGAAAGAAGTTTCCGCTACCTGAGGCATTTTGAACTCAATGTTTTGATACATATCTGCATGCTGGGCAAATACCTGTGCTGAAAATAGCAGAGCTGCTGCCAATCCTATTACTTTAAAAGACTTCTTCATTTTATTTTTTTTGGGTGCTGAGTATTTTTTTAAATTCACGGTAAACAAGAGCTGCGACGGCTTTTGCGCCTTCCGGCCGGAAATGGGTATTGTCCTTCTGGCCTTCGGGATACGCTTCGTATGTATGGGCAGGGAAATTCATAAAATAATGGCGGGTGGTAAAATCCTGTCCTTTTTCAGTAAAATAATCCATGGAAAGCCTGTTCAGATCGATGCAGGGAACCTTCATTTCCGATGCTACTTCGGCAGGCGCTTTCCAGTACTCGCCGTGTATGTTTTCCAGCCTGCCGTTTTTCCATGGGTAATTCCGGGCCACGGGCGTCAGGATCACCGGATTCCCGCCTTTCTGCCGGGTCTGGCTGACAAACAGGCGAAGGAATTCCTTGTAACCCTGGATATTAACGTAACGTTCCGGATGTTTTTCGGAACCGTCGTTGTGCCCGAACTGCATGATGACATAATCTCCGGGCTGCAATTGCTCATATACCTGCCGCCATCTTCCTTCCTGGAAAAAAGTGCGGGTGCTCCTTCCGCCATGGGCTTTATCGATCACCTGGACGGAATCGGTTGTAATGGCAGGTTTCAGGGATGCCAGGCTGTCTTCAGCAAAAAACGGCTGAAATACCTGTCCCCAGCCGGTAATGGGGTAGCGTACTTTCATATAATCCTTTCCGGGCTCATAATCGCCGGTGTAATCCGCCATCGTGGAATCGCCGATCAGGAAGATCCGGGTGATTTTTTTATTGTGTTTTTCCGTTGCCTTCTGAGCAGCGTTTTGTGGCTGACATGCCGACAACAGCAGAACGACAGATAAAAACGGAACGATATAATGTGTTTTTTTATTCATAAGTACCGGAATAGTTTAATAATACGTTTTTAAATTTTGATTTTAAAGCTAACAGCAAAAGCCAATTGCCATCAGCTGCTTAAAAATATCCGGATCTTCTTTTAATCCATTATTATTTCTTTGTGATCCTGAACCAGTCGAAATCCGCATAACCGCCGCGCGGGGCTTTTGCCGTGCTGATGCTGTAAAGGCCGACTTTGGCACCGATCCACTTTCCGGGTTTTGCCTGGAAAACCTCACCGGCTTTTATAAAATCTTTTCCGTTTTCGCTGTAGCTGAACCGGCACAGACCGTTCGGTTCGTTTACATTGACTTTTAAATAAGCTTCATTACCTTTCAGCCGGGCTTCAAACAGTATTTTTTCCTCACCGCCTTTGTCCGCTTTTTCGGCCCTTATTACCTGGAGATAAAACCCGTCGGGCTTATTTGTAATCACAATAGACTGATGATCCAGTCCCATGACCAGCAATCCGGCGGTTTTCCCCTCTTTGGCTTCTTCCGGGATCAGCTTTAC
>JAKOOI010000366.1 GCA_022701475.1 Weeksellaceae bacterium | reverse complement strand
CTCTAGCAGATTATGGTGATCACGCAGATAAAAGCGCAAAAATAATCTGCTCAATCTGCTGATCTGCAAGAGCCTGCCCGAAAATGTATCGGCAAAATAAGACGTCCGCTTCGTACAATAGGCTGATCTGATGAAGCGCGTGATTACTTTATGAAAAGATAATCGCCCGCAGATCTTGGTGATTACGCAGATAACAATCCGAAAAAATCTGCTTAATCTGCTGATCTGCGAGAGCCTCTTCAAAAGCCTATCAGCAAAATAAAACGTCCGCTTCGCGCAGCATATTTTATCTGTCTTTGCTTCCTTGAAATAAAGCGTTCAGCAACTTCATCTTTGCGTTTACCTTTTATGACCTATCAAACGAATTATTATGAGTGAGAGGCATCGCAATTTTTTAACGCAAAGTTTTATGTCTCTATGTGCGTAGATAAAGGAGGCAAAGAAGGATCAGCAGGCTGATCCGATGAAGCGCATAATTACTCTATGCAATCTGCCAGGGAACAAATAATACCTCCATACCGCTATCTTTATGCTGCTTTTTTCACAGTACGATGTAAAAAGGTTTAATGGTTTTCGCCGGACTTTCCTTTCACGGTGCTGCTCATCAGGTCATCTGTCTTTTTATCCAGCCCGGAAGTCAGCGGAATGAAGAACCGCAGCGGGTTTTTGATGAAATACCGGAAAATTCCCCTGTAAAGCTCTCCTACCTGCCCGAAATTCAGCTTCCTGGAACGGAAGGCCAGGAACATCGAAAGGCTGAAACTTACCAGGAAATTGAAAAATCCGATCAGTGAAACCGTAAGACAGGAAATCCAGAACGTATAGGCATCCACCGTAAAATCCTTACCATAGAGTCCGAGTGCTAAATTTCCGGCGGCAAAGGTGATGTGGCGGATATCGAGGTCAAGTCCCAGGAACAGTCCGACCGGAGCGGTGGCTCCCAGGAATACCCCGAACCAGAAGTTGGAGACGATGCCCGGCCAGTTTTTGGCGTAATATTTTGAAAGATTCTTCGCCACGTTTTTCCCTAACAGCCTGCGGATCGGGATGTTTTTTGAAATCCGCTCCGGAATCTGGTAAAACACCGAATTGTTCCCGATATTCCCCGAAATAATCCCTGAGATAAACAGGTAAAAGCCGGCAATGCAGGCGTGAAGAATAGCTTTTGACTTAAACGGATCAAGGTCTCTCAGTAACTTGTCAGACCGGTCGACGGCCAGGTTCTGTGAGAAAAATACATCCAGCCCGTAAATAATTATCAGCGCTACCGGGAATGAAAGCAGCACGTTCCCGACAAAAGCAATAAACTGGCTCCTGAACAGTTTGGATACCAGGTGTGCAAATTCGGTGCTGTCGGCTTTGGTGCTTCCTTCCTCCGAAAGGACTTTGGTCATGGTGGCGGCGGTCATGGCCGGCTGCTTAGTCGCTAGGGTAAAGCCCATCAGGTAGATCATTACAAATCCCATCGCGTAGTTCATGGAATAGAGGAAAGCGTGGGAAAAATCACTTCCGGGCACGTAGCCATAGAGCATTTTCAGCACACACAGCGCTCCTACAATGATCCCGCCGCCGCTGGCTTTATAGAACATCGTCATGTACTGCTTCCGGGTGGAAGTAATGTAATGCGTACCGGTTTCTGCGGTATGATTGGTAATGAGGTGGGAAATCAGCCGGGTGCTGTCGTTGATCAGTTCGGAAATGTTATTCCGGTGCGATTTGTATCGTAAAATATTAAAAACAAGCTGTTTGGAATTGATCAAAATATCCTTTTCCTCATCAATCACCAGCAGCTGTACGATTTCATAGATACGCTGGACCTGCTGGCGTATTTTCAGCAGCGATTGGTTGATCTTTCCTGATATTCCGTATTTGGAGGAGTTTTTAAAGGAAATATTCACGAATTCCAGGCACTGGCCGATGTAGATCTTGATCTGTTTGTACCGGCTGTCTTTTGAGTGCAGCTGCATCCCGGGATCCTTTTCAAACTCAGCGGCCAGTTCTTCGAGCTCGTTCTGGAGTGCCAGGAAAGGATTATCGAAATTCCGGTACTGCGGGGCCATCCTTACCACCTCGGTTTCCATGGCAGCTCCCGTAACGCGCCAGGAAAGGATGTTCATGGAAAAAAGGATTTCCTTTTTCACTTCCGGCAGGGTGATAAAACCGGATACGCCGAGAAGGCTGAACAATTCATCGATCTCGTGTTCGGGAAGGTTATGCAGGAATTCCAGGTCGTTCTTCGGCCTGAAACTGACGTTGTCGATCATGTGCCAGATCGTTTTTTCATTCACCACCGGCGGAAGGATTTTGTTCAGGATCCTTTTTTTCAGTTCCGGGATAAACGCATTTTCCGACAGGATGTTCGCTTCGGTAAGAGAAAGGTTAAACGTTTTATCACCAAAAACCTGATGCAGGTAATAGCTGAAATTCCCGGTAATCTGCGGCTGGTTCCTGAAAAAGTCAAGTACGTCGGCAAAATACGCAGCCTTTATACCTTCCAGGACTTCCGCAAAGGGTTCCAGGGACAGGGTTTCGTTCCTGAAGGAAAAGTATTTTTTAAGGACTGATTCGAAGCTGGTACCGGACGTAAAAAATTTCATACTGCAAAGATACTATTTCAGACTTACATGTTTCATCTGCCGCATGATCCAGTTGTGCTTCTTACGGAGATAAGGCGATGGATTCCTGGGATCATACTTCTTGGGATTCGGCAGGACCGCTGCGATCCAGGCAGCTTCCGATACCGAAAGATTTGCCGAAGATTTGCCGAAGTAATATTTCGAAGCTGCCTCAATACCGAAAACGCCCTGTCCCATCTCGATGGAATTCAGGTACCTTTCGAGGATAATGTCTTTGGTCCAGACTTTTTCAATGATGAAGGTATAAACGGCTTCCAGCCCTTTCCGTAGCCAGCTTCTGCCCTGCCAGAGAAAAATATTCTTCGCCGTCTGCTGGGAAATGGTGCTTCCGCCCCTGATCTTTTTGCCTTTCTCATTATATTTCATGGCTTTTTCGATGGCTTTGTAATCGAAACCGTCATGGATGAAGAACTTCTGGTCTTCCGAAGCGATGACCGCTTTTTTTACGTTATTTCCCATTTCATCGTAGGAAATATAGTCGCGCTGAAGCTTTCCGTACTCAAACAGCCCTCCGATCTGGGTAAAGGTGATGGGCGGATTGAAAAATCTTCCCCATACGATACATACCACATTCAGGATCAGGACGATGAAGATAATCTGTTTTATTTTTTTCCACATAATTTTTACCAAAGGAATGTCAAAAATACGTAAATAAGCCCATTCCGGAGCAATAAATTCCGATTTTACGCATGATGGCAGATTAAAAACTGAATGTGCACCTGCTCCTTCGGATCCGATGACCTGTTGAGGAATGCCGGGCATAAGATCCGGATAAATTCTGGTAGTAATGCAGATATCAGAAAAAATCTGCCCGATCTGCAAGCCTGTGTTTCAGGATAAAAGATATATTCTGTTAAAAAATTAAAATTTCAAACTGTTTTCAGATGTTCAGAAAGTAGCAGGAATCAGCAGGCTGATCTGATGAAGCGCACGGTAACTGTGTGCAAAATAGTCTCCCGCAGATTGTAGTGATCACGCAAATAACAATCCGAAAAAATCTGCTTTATCTGCTGATCCGCAGGAGACTGCCCGAAAGTGTATCGGCAAAATAAGACGTCCGCTTCGCGCAGCAGATTTTATCTGCCTTTGCTCCCTTGAAATAAGGCGTCCGGTCATTTCATCTTTGCGTTTACCTTTTTATAACTTTCAAACGAATTCTTATGACTAGAAGGCATCGCAATTTTTTTAACGCAAAGTTTTATGTCTCTA
>JAKOOI010000343.1 GCA_022701475.1 Weeksellaceae bacterium | reverse complement strand
CAAACACATACAGCCCGAAATAGATCAAAGGCAAAATAATGGCTTTGAGCTGAATATACAGGTCCCTGTTTTCAGGAATTGCTTCTACACGTCGGTTCACTCTTTTTCTTAATTCATTAAACAGTTTTGCATCATCTGAATCTTTTAAGTAGATCGGCTTTTCCATTATGTTAAGTTTTAGGTTCAACTTATCATAATATTAAATTCCGTTCCTTTTTTGGTGATTTACTTAAAAAAGTAATCAGATCCTACGGTCTGGGTTACTATTCTTGGCGGATACCTTGCTACCAGTTCAGCGATGGCGCGGATATGCTCCGGTGTCGTACCACAGCATCCGCCGATAATATTGATCAGCCCTTTTTCGGCATATTCACGGATCTGTTCGGCCATAAATTCCGGTGATTCATCGTATTGCCCGAAAGCATTCGGCAAACCGGCATTCGGATAAGCGGAAACATGGAATTCTGAATTGTGTGCCAGTGTTTCCAGGTAAGGAGTGAGCTGATTGGCTCCAAGCGCACAATTAAAACCGACACTGAGCAGGTTGAGGTGCGAAACCGAGATGAGGAAAGCTTCTGCCGTCTGCCCGCTCAGCGTTCTTCCCGAAGCATCGGTAATGGTTCCCGAAACCATAATCGGGATGCGGAGTCCTCTTTCATCCTGAAGTTCATCGATGGCAAAAAGTGCTGCCTTGGCATTCAGGGTATCGAAAATGGTTTCTACCAGCAGGATATCCGAGCCGCCGTCCAGCAAAGCCTCACACTGTTGTTTATAGGCAACCCGCAGTTCTTCGAAAGTAATAGCCCTGTAGCCGGGATCGTTTACATCCGGGCTCAGGCTTGCCGTCCTGTTGGTGGGACCAATCGAGCCGGCTACAAACCTCGGCTTATCCGGATCGGCATCCGTGTATTCATCGCAGGCTTTGCGTGCAATTTTTGCAGATTCATAATTCAGCTCATAGACAAGATCTTCCATATGGTAATCTGCCATGGCAATGGTGGTTCCGGAAAAGGTATTGGTTTCAATAATATCCGCTCCGGCTTCCAGGTACTTTTTGTGCACTTCTTCAATGGCATGCGGCTGCGTTAGTGAAAGCAGGTCATTATTGCCTTTTACCGGATGCTCCCAGTCTTTAAATCGTTCACCGCGGTAGTCTTCTTCTTCAAATTTGTACCGCTGAAGCATGGTCCCCATGGCTCCGTCCAGAATCAGGATCCGCTCGGACAATGCTTTGTATAGTTGTTGTGCGTTTTTCATTTATGTCTAGGCTAAAGCCAATTTAATTTTCATTTATAATCAAACGGGCTGAAGCCCGTTCCTATTGAATTAATCCAGTGCCTGTTTAAGATCCGCAATAATATCATCCGCATGTTCCAGACCTACGGAGCAGCGGACCAGGCCCGCCGTGATTCCCACTTCATTCCTTTCCTCATCCGTCAGTTTGGAATGGGTAGTTGAGGCAGGATGCGTTACGATGGTCCGGGTATCTCCCAGATTGGCAGAAAGCGAGCACATTTTAATCTTGTTCAGAAAATCCCTTCCGCCTTCAATGCCGCCTTTGATTTCGAAGGCCACAATGTTTCCGCCCATCCGCATCTGCTTTTTTGCCGTTTCATAACCCGGGTGCGATGGCAGAAAAGGATATTTTACCAATTCCACCTTAGGATGGCTCTCTAAAAACCCAGCTACCTTCAGGGCATTTTCGCAATGTTTTTCCACCCGCACGGCAAGGGTTTCGAGACTTTTGGAAAGCACCCAGGCATTGAAAGGTGACATTGCCGGCCCTGTGTTCCTTGCGAAGAGATAGATTTCCCGGATCAGGTCTTCCCTGCCGACTGCTACGCCGCCCAGCACCCTGCCCTGCCCGTCAATCAGTTTCGTTGCGGAATGCACTACGATATCGGCACCATATTTTACCGGCTGCTGCAGATACGGGGTGGCAAAACAATTATCCACAATAAAGATAAGGTTGTGCTTCTTCGCAATCTTTCCGAAAAATTCCAGGTCCAGCACTTCAATCGCCGGATTGGTAGGCGTTTCCAGATAAAGGATTTTTGTATTGGGCCGGATGTGCTGTTCCACGTTTTCCGCATCTTCCGCCTTGAAATATGTGGTTTCAATATTCCATTTCGGGAGATATTTGGTGAACAGCGTATGGGTGGACCCGAATACCGACTGGCAGCTTACCACATGATCGCCGGCATTCAGCAAAGTGGCGAAAGTGGAATAAATAGCAGCCATTCCCGTGGCAAAGGCATATCCGGCTTCAGCGCCCTCCATTTTCGTGATTTTTTCGGTAAACTCCGTAACATTCGGATTGGAAAACCGGCTGTACAGGTTTTTTGTCTTTTCTTCTGCAAAACTCGCCCGCATATCTTCCGCATCTTCAAATACAAAGCTCGAAGTCAGGAAAAGCGGCGTCGAATGCTCATCAAACTGGGTTCTCTCCGTCTGTGTCCTTATCGCAAGGGTTTCAAAATTGTCCATACTTTATTTAAATTTACCAATGTAACAGTGTACCAGTTTATCAATATAGCAGTGTACCAATGTTTTAATGTCTCAGTGTATTAATGATCTAATGAGAAGTATATTTAATTTACACTGAGCTCATAGCTTGCAAATTGTTACACTGTATATTACTATATTGTTACATTGTTATATTATTACATTGTTACATTATTTCGTTTCACTTTATCTTAAAATATCGCCGAATACGCCTCTGGCCGTTACTTTGGCTCCGGCTCCGGCACCCATGATAACGATCGGGTTTTCACCGTAGCTTTCGGTGTAAATTTCGAAGATGGAATCCGAGCCTTTCAGCTGGCCTAAAGCAGATCCGGCGGGGACTGAGATCAGGTTTACATCCAGTTCGCCTTTGTCTTTCTGCAAATCGCCGTGAAGATCCCCGACATACCGCAGCACATGCCCCGGTTCCTGATTTTCTTTAATTCTCTGATATTCTTCATCCAGCTCGTTCAGCCTGGAAAGGAATTCCGCTCTGGAGACGGAAAGCAGCTGATCCGGAACCAGATTCTGTATGTTGATATCTTTGAATTCATTGATGAGATCCAGTTCCCGGGCGAGGATGAGAAGTTTTCTGGCCACATCATTTCCGGAGAGATCTTCCCTGGGATCCGGTTCGGTATATCCTTTTTCCAGTGCTTCGTTAATAATGACCGAGAATTGATCATCCCGTAAGGAAAAATTATTGAAAACGTAGCTCAGCGTTCCCGAAAACACCCCTTTGATCCGGGTAATATTTTCCCCTGAGAGATGAAGGAGCCTGATGGTATCAATCAGCGGCAAACCTGCTCCGACATTCGTTTCATACAGGTACCGGCGGTTGTTTTTGTTCAACGTATATCTTAGTTTACGGTATTCTTCAATGGGCAGCGTATTAAAAATCTTGTTGGAAGACACCAGATCAAAACCGTTTTCTGCCAGCGTATGGTAATTTTTAACAAAGTCTGTGCTGGCAGTGTTGTCCACTACGATCAGGTTCTCCAGCTGATTTGCTTTTGAGAAATGAATCAGTGCCTCCACATTGGACGGGTGTTCTGCTGCTTCCACCTCATCCTTCCAGCTGTTTCCGAATCCTTTTTTATTGAAAGCCATTTTCCTTGAATTGGCAACAGCTACCACTTTCAGGTCTACTTTCTTTCTTCTCCTGATGTCTTCAGAAGAGGCAAGCAACTGCTCAATCAGGGTTTTTCCTACGTTCCCGTGACCGATGATTGCCAGATGCACCGTTTTAGGTTTTTTTGATATTTCGGATTCGATGATATTCTTCGCTTTTTCATCCTGGGATGAAGTCACTACGATATTTACCCTTTTTTCGGCTGCATTCTGGTTGAGCAACAATGGAAATACATTGTTCCTTGCCAGCTCCGAAAGGATTTTATTGAAATCTTCAGTCACGAAACCCAGTACCGAAACATTGTTGATGCTGTAGATCTGGGATACTTTCCCGGACTTTCTTTCCGCTTCAAATTCATCAATCAGGCAGTTTACCGCTTTTTCGGAATCTTTTTCCTGTACGAGGATAGAAAGCCCGTTTTCAATGGCCTGCTGGGAAATGACGCCTACACTGATTCGTGCCAGCGTAAGGGCTTTAAAAATGCGCCCGTCTATCCCTATTTCTCCCAGGAAATCTTCCCCTTCAAATTTAATGATGGACCGGTGCTTCAAAAATTTTATTTCGTGTATATTGTTTTTTGTATTCATTGTTTTACGTATTTAATCTGATATTTTACTGAGCCGGGATTCTGCAGCATCCTTTGTTTTATAAAATATCTTTAATGATGGCATTCAATTGTTCGTATTCCATGAGAAAGGCATCGTGTCCGTGGATAGATTTTATCTCATGATAAAAGACGTTATCTTTTTCTTCTGCCAGCCTTTCATAACACATCCGTATTTCCGGGGCCGGAAAAAAAAGATCCGTATCCACTGAGACCAGATGGATTTCTGCTGTGATCCGGTTCAGTCTCTTTTCATCGGTGTTGATGTTCATCAGGAGATGGTTCATGAGCCGGTAAGCCTGTACGGCAAACCTTTCATTCAGGGCATTTCCATGATACACCAGCCAGTCTTCGGATTCCAGCCGTCCCTTTTCACTGTTGTAACGGTTCCGGAACCTTTGGTTAAGTGATTCGGGAGTCCTGTAGCAGAGCATGGCATGGATGCGTGCTTTCTGCAGCGGCTGTTCCGGTTGCTCCAGCAGGAATTTCTGCACGAGACATTGTGCATGGAGCCAGTCGTGGGTTCTGTAATCACAGGCAATGGGAATAAAAATATCAGTAAGCTCCGGGGCCTGGGACAGCATTTCCCAGCCGATCCCTCCGCCCAGCGATCCTCCGATCAGGGCATAAAGCTTCCCGATCCTGAGGCATTCCAGGCCTTTCAGGAAAATGGAGGCCATATCTGCAGGGGTAAAGTCTTCATATTGTTCCCACAGGAACCCGTCGTATCCGTTTCCGGGAATATTAAAGCACAGAACGGTATATTTCCGGGTATCGATGGTTTGATCATCACCGATCA
>JAKOOI010000148.1 GCA_022701475.1 Weeksellaceae bacterium | reverse complement strand
GTTCCTGTTTTGTCCAGAAGCAGCACATCAATATCTCCGGCTGTTTCTACCGCTTTACCGCTTTTCGTGATCACGTTGGCTCTCAGGGCGCGGTCCATTCCCGCAATCCCGATCGCAGAGAGCAGACCGCCGATCGTTGTCGGGATCAGACAAACGAAAAGTGAAATAAATGCTGCGATGGTGATCGGCGTCTGCGCATAATCTGCAAAAGGTTTCAGGGTAACGGTTACGATGATGAAAGTCAGCGTAAATCCGGCCAATAGTATAGTAAGTGCGATTTCGTTGGGTGTTTTCTGTCTTGATGCACCTTCTACCAGCGCTATCATCTTGTCGAGGAAAGATTCACCGGGTTTGGTGGTCACTTTCACTTTGATCCGGGCGGAAAGGACTTTCGTTCCGCCGGTCACGGAGCTTTTATCACCGCCGGCTTCGCGGATCACAGGGGCACTTTCCCCGGTGATGGCCGATTCGTCGATGGTGGCCAGTCCTTCGATGATTTCCCCGTCCATCGGGATCTGGTCTCCGGCTTCACAAAGGAAGATATCGCCCAGCTTCATGTCAGCTGATTTTTTCAGGATGGTTTCTATCTGGAACCCCTGTTTATTGTTTACTACCACTTTGGCAGGTGTTTCCTCACGGGTTTTTCTCAGCGTATCTGCCTGGGCTTTTCCCCTCGCTTCGGCAATGGCTTCCGCAAAATTGGCAAAAAGAACGGTGAAAAAAAGGATAATGAAGACTGAAAAGTTATAGGCGAAACTTCCCTGGGATTTGTCACCGGTCAGGCTGAACAGGCTTACGACAAGCATGACCGCCGTTCCGATTTCCACCAGGAACATCACCGGGTTTTTAAACATGATTTTCGGATTCAGCTTAACAAAAGACTGTTGGATGGCTTCGTTAACCAGATCTTTCTGAAACAATGTCTGTGATTGATTTTTCATTTTTTGAAATCGTTATATCAAGGTAAAACAATAGAAACCGCTAAGTCAGGTAAATAGTAAAAGATAAAATGGAGACTATTTATTGAGATAGATGAAATAAATGGAGAATGTTTTTTATCTACTGACCATTTTAGCGGCTGCTATTGATAAGGTTAAATTATTTTGAAAAAGATTGGAGCTGTTCTGCGATCGGTCCCAGGGTAAGTGCCGGGAAGAAAGACAATGCGGCGATCAGAAGGATGACGGCTAGTGTCATGAATCCGAAAGTGGCAGTATCCGTTTTCAGGGTTCCGGCACTTTCCGGGATGTATTTTTTCTGGGCCAGCAATCCGGCAATGGCCACGGGGCCGATGATCGGGATGAACCGGGACAGGAGCAGCACAATTCCTGTGGAAATATTCCACCATGGCGTATTATCGCCCAGTCCTTCAAATCCGGAACCGTTGTTGGCGGAAGAAGATGTGAATTCATACAGCATTTCGCTGAAACCGTGGAATCCGGGATTATTCAGTGTTTTTGCTCCGAATTCCGGAAGATAAGCGGTTAAAGCCGTTCCTGCCAGAATTAAAAAAGGGTGGAACAAAGCAACGATCATGGCAATCTTCATCTCTTTGGCTTCGATTTTCTTTCCTAAAAACTCAGGTGTCCTTCCTACCATCAGTCCGCTCATGAATACGGCGAGGATAATGAAGATAAAATAGTTCAGGATCCCGACGCCGCAGCCGCCGTAGAAACAGTTGATCATCATGGCTAGCAGCTCGTTCATTCCGGAAAGCGGCATGGTGCTGTCATGCATTGCATTCACGGAACCGGTAGAAATTACCGTGGTGGCGATGCTCCAGTACGCAGAGGAAGCGCTTCCGAAGCGGATTTCCTTGCCTTCCATCGCACCGAGGTGAGGATCGGTGCCCATCTGGGTAATCAGCGGGTTCCCGTGGGTTTCATTGATGACATTCGGGACGGTCAGAGCCAGGAAACCGATGGTCATGACGGTGAAGATCGTCCAGGAAAGCTTTCTTTTCTTTAAATAAAAGCCAAGCGCGAAAACCATCGCAAAAGGAATGATCATCTGGGTCACCATTTCCGTGATGTTCGTAAGGTAATTCGGATTCTCCAGCGGATGGGCCGAGTTGGCTCCGAAAAATCCGCCCCCGTTGGTTCCCAAATGCTTGATGGCAATAAAAGCCGCTGCCGGACCTCTTGAAACATCCGCTTTTTGTCCTTCCAAGGTCGTAATATGGTCTTTCCCTTCAAACGTCATCGGGCTTCCGTTTGCTGAAAGGATAAAAGCTACAATAATGCTGATCGGGATCAGGATCCGGGTGATGGATTTCGTGAAAAAATCGTAGAAATTCCCCAGTTCCGTCGTGGTTTTGTCTTTAAAGGCTTTGAAAAGTACGGCCATTGCCGCCATTCCCGTTGCAGCCGTCACAAACTGCAGGAACATTAAATAGAGCTGGCTTAAATAGCTCACGCCCGTTTCACCGGAATAATGCTGCAGGTTGCAGTTTACCAGGAACGAAATGGCCGTATTGAAGGCCAGATCCGGCGACATATCCGGGTTCCCGTCGGGATTCAGCGGAAGCCAGGATTGATTCAGCAGGATGAAAAATCCGATCACGAACCACACCAGGTTAATGGTAAGCATCGCAAACATATTCTGCTTCCAGGTCATCTGCTTATCCGGATTGATTCCGGATACTTTGTAGATCAGGTTTTCAGCAGGCTGGAAAATTTTGTCTAAAAAAGTTTTTCTATAGCCATACACACCGGCGATATACTTTCCGAGGAAAATACCGATCACCATAGTAATGGCAAACATGGCCACAAGGCCTGAAATTTCTGTATTCATGAGGTCAGTCG
>JAKOOI010000301.1 GCA_022701475.1 Weeksellaceae bacterium | reverse complement strand
CCATTGTAGGGGATAAAGTATACCAATTGACATGGCAGAGCAAAAAAGGATATGTTTACGATAAGAATTCACTGAAGCTGTTGTCAGAATTCGCCTATCCCAATGTATTGGGCGAAGGCTGGGGACTTACCTATGACGGTAAAAACCTGATCGCCTCGGACGGCAGCAAGCTCCTGTATTTCCTGAATCCCCAGGACCCTTCCCAACTCGTGAAATACATTGCCGTTGCCGGAAGCTCCCAGATCTACGACCAGCTGAACGAACTGGAATACCATGACGGATTTATCTATGCCAACGTATGGCAGAAGCCGGTCATCCTGAAAATCAACCCTGCCAACGGGGAAGTGGTCGGGACTTTCGATTTTACCGAAATTGCAAAACAGAATACCAAAGGAAGCGATGACGTGCTGAACGGAATTGCTTTTAAAGGCGGAAATATGCTGGTCACCGGCAAAAACTGGCCGAAAATCTATGAAGTGGCCATTAAGTAAGACGTACTTTGTCCATAACACATTAAAACCATCCAGTTCCGTGAAAAAACAACTGATTGCCGGGGTTGCGCTGATGCTCCTGACGGTTTCCTGTAAAAATGACAAATCCATGATGAATGCACTGGCTGATCACAACCATTCCATGGAAGAAAAAGGCTATCATTTCGGCGACAGGCTGCAGCTTCCGGCAGAAATAACGGAAAATGCAGAACATGTTTCCATCAGCTTCGGCGATAAGGAAACCTCGGATCTCATTATTGATCCTAAGTTTTTTGAGTTCGGGGATAATGAGGTGACTTTCAACATCAAAACCAAAAGCGGCGAAACCCTGAACCAGGATGCCACCATCAATGTATTCTCTACAATTCCGGAGCAGGATATTGCCTACAAGATCATTGCGGAATATCCTCACAATCCGGAAAATTTCATAGAGGGTTTTGTGGCAGAAGGCAGTACGATTTATGAAAGTGACGGATTGGAAGGTGCATCCCAGCTGATCAAATATACCTTAGGCAGTACGGCTCCTTCCATTGTGGAAAAACAGCCGGCCAGGATCTTTTCCGAAGGCTGTGCCATTGCAGGGGATAAAATATACCAGCTGACCTACAGGGACAAGATCGGATTTGTCTATGATAAGAATACCTTAAAGAAAATCTCGGAATTTCCATTGCCTCATGAATTCGGGGAAGGCTGGGGCCTTACCTATGACGGGAAGAACCTGATTGCAGATTCAGGTTCCAATGACCTGTATTTCCTGGATCCCGCCAATCCTTCGAAAGTCGTGAAAACGGTTCCGGTAGGCGGCAACAAAACCGTCTATAACCAGATCAACGAACTCGAGTACCATAACGGGTTTATCTATGCGAATCTATGGCACCAGCCTTACATCCTGAAGATCAGTCCTGCCACGGGAGAAGTGGTGGGTAAACTCGATTTTACAAAAATTACGGAGGAAAATACGAAAAACAACAGCGAACACGTTCTAAACGGGATTGCATTTAAAGAAGGGAATATGCTGGTGACCGGTAAAAACTGGCCGAAAATTTATGAAGTGGCCATTCAGTAATACAAACGGGATCATGATTTGCGCCGGTTCCGATAAAATTGGTACATTGGCAGGAGATTTTCGAGATTCCTACAGACAAAGAAATTGAAACGATTTTACATACTATTCGTGCTGGTTTTCTGTACGCTGCCTGCGCAGAGAATCCTTCCTTTGGACACGCTGAAACTGAAGGAAGCCAAAGATATGCTCGCTGATGACTACGGAAATCTGTATATCTATAAGAATAAGGATTTCAGTTTTACCAAATACGATTCGCTGGGAAAGCAGATCGGAAAGATGATGCTTACCGTTCCGTATAAAGTACAGACCGTTCAGAATCCGCTGAGTGTGCCTCTTTTTTCTGAAAATGCCCAGGAAATGAAGTTCGTGGACCAGAATATGAACGAGATCCAGCGGGTAGATTTCAGACAGAAATTCGGGTTTATTAAAATGGCCTACGCCGAGGACCTGCAGCAGCTGTGGCTGCTGGATGACAGTACGAAACGCCTGATCCAGTACAATTTCAGGAATGAGACCATCATCAATTCCTATCCTTTTGATGCCAGTTTTGATGAGCTGATGGACCTGCTGGTATATGAAAATAAAGTCTATATCCTCACCCGGAAGCACCTCAGGGTATTTACCTTTAAATTCGAGAAGCTTTTTGAAGGCACGGTGGAAAACGGAAAACGCTTCCGGAGGGAAAATGAACTGATCATGATCATTACCGATCGTGCTATTGTAGCATACCGTCCTGAAAAAGGGACCGAGCGCGTATTTCAGGATCCGGATTCGCAGATTGTGGATAAAAATACCCTTTCCCTCTTTGAAATAAAAGGCAACAAACTTTATCTTTACAGTCTTGAAAAAGCCACGGAAAAGCAGGTTGCAACAGAGCCGGACCCGAAAAGGAAAGATACGGAAAGGGATGTGGAGCCTTCTGCTGAAAAACCTGCAGAACCAGACAGTCCGGAGGCCAAGCTGGAGAAAAAGACAGATGAGATCGAAAACAGGAACCCTGCCGAAAGTTCGCTCAGGAAACTGATGGAGGATGCTGCGGATGTTGAGTCTACAGGGATCTGAGATCATTGGTATACAACAATTTCAACATATTTTAAATACATTAAGGAAGAACTATGCACATTGCAGTTACAGGAAACATCGGAGCAGGAAAAACAACACTCACCACCATGCTGGCAAAACATTACGGCTGGGATGCCCAGTTCGAAGATGTGGACCATAATCCGTACCTTGAAGATTTTTATGCAGACATGAGCAAGTGGAGCTTTGCACTGCAGATCTATTTTCTGGGAAGCCGCTTCCGCCAGGTAAAGGAAATCCGGGAAAGCGGGAAAAACATCATCCAGGACCGTACCATCTACGAAGACGCCCATATTTTTGCAGAAAATTTAAATGATATGAATCTGCTGTCCAACCGGGATTTTAATAATTACAACGCGGTGTTCAGCCTCATGAAATCTTTCATCTCCGCACCGGACCTGCTGATCTATCTGAAGTCCGACGTTCCGAACCTCGTCAAGAAAATTTATAAAAGAGGCCGTGAATATGAAGCCTCCATCAGCATCGAGTACCTTTCCAAGCTCAACCAAAAGTATGAAAAATGGATCTCCGGATATACGGAAGGCAAGCTGCTGATTATTGAGGTGGATGATCTCGATTTTGTCGAAAAGCCGGAAGACTTCGGCTTCATTCTTGAAAAAATAGAGGCCGAGCTGTACGGATTGTTTTAAGTCATGGATCGATTTTTGACTCACCGGTACAGCAAGATGTAAAAAAGAAGTCCGGTTCCGGATCATCAGGAAATGATTCCGGACGCAATTTGCCGGAAAACGGTTTTATTATTAAATTTACCGGTATACACCAACACAAAATATAAAAAATGATAGTTAAGGTTTTACACAACGGAAACTGTTCGAAATCCAACGCGGTACTGGAATATCTGGATGAAAACGGGGTTCCTTTTGAAATGATCAATATCGTGGAGCACCCGTTAAGCGTAACGGAAATCAAAACGGTGCTGAAAAAACTCAACCAGAGTGTCTCTCATATCATCAGGAAAACCGACCGGCTGTATATGGAGAATTTTGCAGATAAAGATCTGTCGGAAGAAGAGTGGATTCAGGTACTGGCTGAAAACCCTTCCCTGATCCAGCGTCCGATCCTGATCAAAGGCCCGGTAGCCATGCTGGGACGCCCCGTAGAAAACGCAAAATATTTTATCGACAAATAAAATGACCGGAAGCAGTACGCCATGTCTGTTCAGTGAGGTTCGGGAAACCGTCCGGTAATAATTTGGATACCAATAAAAAAGTCAGCTTATTTATTGCTGACTTTTTTACTTTTTACAATAAGATGACGCCTTCTACCTTGGCCACTTCTTTATAAATATGCACTACCTGATCGGCATCGAGCACAAATGCATTGATGTTGCAGGCCGTATATTTTCCGTTCTTGCTTTCCCTGTTTCCCAGGGTAAACTTGATCCCGTCAAATACCCTGTAGATCTCGGTCAGTTTTGCCTGATCGGTAGGAATAATGAATTTAAACAAATAATCCTCCGGAAAATCATGATGATCTTCCAGTTTTTCCTTCAAGGAATTATAAAAATCCTCGGGGCTCGCGTGCTGGTTTCCCTGTAATATGTTCATCTGCAAATTTTAAAATAATTGATAAATATACTGAAGAATTTCTTATTTTCCAAGCGGTCCCAGCAGTGATGTTGAGTTCTGGATTTCATAATCTTCCACAATATTGAAAATTCCGTTCACCAGCTGTTCCGAAGCCAGCTGGCCCAGGCTTCCGGCATTGACCTGTGTCTTGCTGCCTCCCAACAGGCTGCCGATCAGGTTGCTGCCGGATAATGCGGTATTGATGCTTTTTACAATGCCATACCGGTTCAGCTGCTCGTTCACTTTCGGAGTGATGGCAGCCACCAGCTGCTGTTGGGTTTTCTCTTTAAGGATCAGGGTAGCGGTTCCTTTTTCTCCCTGGATGATCCTGCTGACATCCTGGGCGGTAAGGCTGTTGACCGCATTCACCAGGATAGGCCTTGAGGTATTTACCGTGAAGGCGGCAGCTTCAGCAATATATTCCCGTTCTTTGGCTACCAGCGAAGGCGCTATATTTTCCAGCAGGGAATTGATGTCCCTGAGCTGCCGGGGTAATGCTTTATCTACCATGTTGTTCTGCAGGAAGGCCTCTTTACTGCTGTAAATGCCCATTCCTTTCTCGATTCCGTTCAGCAGGAGCCTTTTGATGATAGATAAGCCAAGGTCTGAGGTAGCGAGGGTCGTGCAGGATTGTACCGTAGTATTGATGACAAACCCCGTTCCGATTAGCAGAGCAGCGGCGATAATATATTTTTTCATTGCAATTTCATTAAAAATGGTAAACCGTCAAATAATGAACCAAAAATAAAAACCAAAATGTGTTTTAACAAATTTTAAATCTCCGTTAAATAATCGTGGTATTGTATCAGCTGGCGCATTATCATGAATTTTCAAAAAAAATTATGATAAGGAAGTTAAAATGGACTTGTTTGTTTTGTTTTTAACAGTGTATATCAATTATGCTTTATTATAATATTAAATAGTAGAATTAATTTTGATAATTCACTAAATTAAAGTGAATAAAACAATCGGATTAATATCAGAAAGTCATTAAGAAAAGCATAAAAATATTAAGTGAAATTAACAATATTAAAGATATTTTTATAATTTTGGCCAATGTCTTTTTATGAGAATAAGTTGTATCCCAATAGAAAGGCAGCAGGGAATTTTTTCCCTGATTATGATTGATTGTACGATAAAATTAAACTATATGAAACAAAGTAATTTAAAGTATTCATGTCTCATTGCTGTTCTCTATTTCGGAATGAACGTCAATGCGCAGACTGCCCCGAGAGATACTGTTCAGAAAGAGCAGAAGATTGAGGAGGTAGTGCTTGTGGGATATGGTACACAAAGAAAAGAAAATGTAACCGGGAGTATTGGAGTAGTGTCTGCGAAAGACTTGGCAGATAAACCCAATTCAAATCCGATGAGTTCTGTTCAAGGAAAACTTGCTGGGGTGAACATTGTAAATTCAGGTGCTCCAGGATCATCTCCCAGGGTGGATATACGAGGTGTCGGATCATTGAGTGGATATACTGTTTTCATTGTTGACGGAACAATTACCAATGACATATCATTTTTGAATCCTCAGGACATTGAGTCTATGAGTGTTCTGAAAGATCCGTCCAGTTTAGCAATCTTTGGAGCTCAGGCAGCTAATGGAGCTGTTATAATCAAGACAAAAACAGGAAAAGGAAAACCTGTGTATAATTTTAACTCTTATCTCGGATTTAAAAAGATTACCAATATACCTAAAATGGTCAATTCTGATCAGTATATTGAGCTCTATAATGAAAAACTTATCAATGACAACGGATCAAGTGCCGGATCTATTTCGAGAGCTAATTTTCCTGCGGACACCGATTGGTTCAATGAGATTTTCAGAAAAACAAGTATCATCAATGCCAACGATTTTTCAGCTTCGGGAAGTTTAGGCAAATTAAACTATTACGGAAGCGTAGGTTTGTTGCAGGATGAAGGGAACTTTGATGCCGGTAAAAATATCAATTCCGGGAATGGCTTCAACAGGTTCAGTACAAAATTAAAC
The DNA here is from genome assembly GCA_022701475.1 of Weeksellaceae bacterium. Taxonomy (GTDB): domain Bacteria; phylum Bacteroidota; class Bacteroidia; order Flavobacteriales; family Weeksellaceae; genus Chryseobacterium. The sequence goes on along the minus strand of JAKOOI010000301.1, from coordinate 356 downwards.
TTAAGTTACAAGATTACAGATAACTTAACAATTGGTGACAATTTTACGTTCTCCAAAACCAGAACGGATATTGCCAACAATCCGCTGCTGAATGCTTACAATGCACCTCCCATATTCAGCCCGATGAATCAGGCAACCGGTGATTATCAGTTTTTTAATGGATATTCAATTGCCAATCCAAGAGCAGTACTGGATTTATTCCGTGCACAGAACAGAGAAGAGAGATTGCTTAATAATATCTGGGCAGAATATAAATTTTTAGAAGATTTTACCTTAAGGGTAAGTTATACAACGGATAATTATAATACAAATCAATACGAATATACTCCTGTTCTTACGTATCTTCCAAAAGATCA
>JAKOOI010000273.1 GCA_022701475.1 Weeksellaceae bacterium | reverse complement strand
GAATCCGGCTTTTCCCCGGAGCAGTGGAAGCAGACGGTTATCCGGTCCTTTAATGAAAGCAATGCAGAAGAGGGAATCTCCATTTATATACACCTTCCTTTCTGCGAGGCCTTGTGCACCTTCTGTGCCTGCCGTAAAAGGATCACCAGGCAGCACAGTGTGGAAATTCCGTATCTGGAAAGCGTGCTGAAAGAGTGGCAGCTGTACCTGCGCCTTTTCAATGAAAAACCCAAACTGAAAGAACTTCATCTCGGAGGCGGAACGCCTACCTTCTTTTCACCACAGAACCTGAAAACCCTGTTGCAGGGGATTTTTGAAACGGTGGAAATTGCGGAAGAACCGGAATTCTCTTTTGAAGGGCATCCCAACAACACCACCCGCGAACATCTTCAGACCTTATATGATCTCGGATTCAGGAGGGTAAGCTTCGGAGTCCAGGACTATGACCTGAAAGTGCAGAAAGCCATCAACCGGATCCAGCCTTTCGAAAATGTAAAAGCGGTAACGGAATGGGCACGGGAAATAGGATACCGCGGAATCAGCCACGACCTGGTGTTCGGGTTGCCGCACCAGACCTGGGAAGCCATGGAGCATACCATCCGGAAAACCATGGAACTGAAGCCGGACCGCCTTGCCTTTTATTCGTATGCCCACGTGCCATGGGTAAAAGGAGTCGGACAGCGGGGGTTTGATGAAAACGACCTGCCGAGCGGTGAAGAAAAACGCCGCCTATATGAAGACGGAAAAAAGCTGCTGGAAGAATTAGGCTATATTGAAGTGGGAATGGACCATTTTTCCCTGGAGCACGATGACCTGTACCAATCCCTCATCCATAAAAAACTGCACCGGAACTTTATGGGATACACCTCCAGCAAAACCCAGCTGATGGTTGGCCTTGGGATGTCTGCCATTTCCGATTCCTGGTACGCTTTTGCCCAGAACGTAAAAACAGTGGAAGAATACCAGAAAATGGTGGAAGAAGGAAATATCCCGGTGGTGAAAGGCCATATCCTCAACCCGGAAGACCTTACGGTAAGAAGGCATATCCTGAATCTGATGTGCCAGCTCGAAACCACTTTTGATGCAGCCAATTCCTTCCCGGAACTGGAACAGGCTTTAGCCATGCTGAAGGAAATGGAAAATGACGGGCTTGTGGAAATTCAGGGCCATCATGTGAAAATTACGGAAAAAGGAAGGGCCTTTACCCGGAATGTGGCCATGGTTTTTGATCTCAGGATGATGAGAAACAAACCGGGAACCCGGATTTTTTCGATGACGATCTGATCCATATGAATGATGAATTTTGCTTTGCCGGCCAGCCTTATAGTGCAAGGGGATTTCAAAACGTCAGTATCAGGTGTTAATTTAACCTGATCCCGACCGTAACTAACTTTTATTCCGGTAGTTATTTAATTTGAAATAAAACTAAAGCTCTTCGGTCACGATGTAAACGGACTGAAAGGGATTTTGTTTAATCATGGGTTTTTTCTGATCCTGTTTTGATGAAGGAGTTTCCCGCATCCGGCTTCCTTCTTCTATCCTTGCAACCGGGTATCATTTTAGGTTCACGTTAATTTAATCCGGTCACAGATTAAAAACTTCATCTTTTGCTGACGGTTATAAAAATCCCGGTCCGTATAGCATGCGTCCCGGGAATAAAAACTATCTGAGAATGAAAAATCCTGATTATCTGAGAATGATTTTCTTGCTGTACGCTTTCTCACCTCCGGAATTGATGGTAACGAAATACGCACCTGCCGGTATTCCTGAAACATCAATACGGTTATCGGCATTCAAAGTTTTCTGCTCCAATACCCTTCTTCCTTCAAAACTGATGATTTCCACCGTTGCGTTTTTATCTTTCAGGCCTTCAATGAAAATACTTTTCGTAGCCGTATCGGGATAGACTTTAATTGAGGAAGATAATGTACTTTCGCCGGCTGCCAGTACGGCATTTGTGGTCACTCTGAAAATTTTTCCGCTGCTGACGGCAGCCACAAACATTTCATTCTGGTTATTTATTCCGAAAGTCGAAAAATTGTTGCCTGCCGAGGCAGTGCCCCAGGTAATGGAATCGTCTGCATTCAATACGCCGATCTGGGTAGAGCAGTAGTCGGCAAAGATATATCTTCCCTGTAAAGCCGGGAACTGCGAACCGCGGTAGACATAACCGCCCGTAATGGAACACCTTCCGCCGGAATGGTTATAGGCGGCTACCGGGAAAGTCATCGTAGACTGCGCAGCACATCCGGAAGTATTGTAAGCGGAATTTCCTTCATAGCATCTCCATCCGTAATTGATGCCGGGCTGGGTCAGCGGCATCCTGTTGATTTCTTCAATCTGTCCCTGTCCCACATCGGCAATCATCACATTTCCGGATACGGTATCGAAATTGAATTTCCAGGCATTCCGCAATCCGTACGACCAGACTTCATCCGCCCCGTCAACACCCACAAAGGGGTTTCCGGCCGGAATATTGTAAGGTCCGGTGGAATTGATGTCCAGGCGCAGCAATTTTCCGAGCAGCGAGTTTTTATTCTGGGCATTGTTATTGGGATCTCCGCCGCTTCCGCCGTCGCCGGTTACCACCCATAGATAACCGTCCGGTGCAAAATGGATGCTCCCACCGTTGTGATTGTCGAAAGGTTTTGGCTGGTTGAGGATGATCTTTTCACTGGCTGGGTCTGCCAAATCCGGGTTTGATGTGCTTCTGGTATACCTTGCCACGGTAATATTCCCGCTGGTATCATTGTAATAAACAAAAAAATAGCCGTTGGCGGCATATTGAGGATGAAAAGCAAGACCGAGAAGGCCTCTTTCTCCCCCGTAAGTGATTTTTGAGCTGATGTTCAGGAAATTCGTGCTGTTTATAGCTCCGTCAGGCTGTACGATACGGATTATCCCGTTTTGCTGAACGACAAACATCCTGCTGTCATTAGCGTGAGCAATTTCTACCGGCGCCGTAAATCCGGTGGCAAATTCCACAAGATTTACGCTTTGGGAATGGAGGCTACCGGCACATAAAATGCCGGCAGCAAAGAGTAGATTTCTCATAATATTTTGATATTTAATGTATTAAACAGGAATGAAAATTTCATACCAATCCCCCGTTGAAAAATCCTTAAACATACCACGAAAAAATTATTAAATTTTAAATGCAGACAAGATTGCCGATATATCTGGAAATAAACGATTTCTGATGTTTAAAATTCATAAAATTCAATAAAATCATTATATTTGCCGACTTAATTTAACGTAGTTATAATAAAATGCAAGGAAAAGGACTTATTACAATTGTTGCTATTGTACTGGGGCTAATTTGCTTAAATGAGCTATTGCCAACCTGGTACGCCAGCAAAATTGAATCGCAGATTGAAGCTGCGAACGGAAACGAGAGAGAGATCAGACGGCTGAAGGAAGATACGCTGAATCTTGGTTTTACCAAGCTGTATTACTCCAAAGCCAGAGACAAGGAAATGAAACTCGGTCTCGACCTGAAAGGAGGGATCAATGTCCTTTTGGAAATCAACCAAAGGGATCTTGTCAATGATCTTACGAATTATTCTACCAATCCGATCCTGATCGAGGCGCTGAACAAAACGGATGAAGTACAGAAGAATTCCACGAAATCTTACATCGACAGCTTTTTCGATCAGTTTGATGCGATCAACAAGGCAAAAGGAACCAACCTGAAATTGGCTGATCCGGAAATTTTCGGGAACACCACGCTGACGGAGGTAAAGTACAATACGCCTGACGAACAGGTTAAAAGCATTGTCAAAAGAAAGATCGATGCTTCCGTAGGAACAGCTTTTGAGGTGATCAGAACCAGAATCGATAAACTGGGAGCCATACAGCCGAACGTACAGCGGGTGCCGGGGACTGCCAGAATTTCCGTGGAAATGCCGGGGATGAAAGACATCGATAAAGTGAAGAAAATGCTTCAGACTTCTGCAAAACTCCAGTTCTGGGAAGTACAGCAGGTTCCTGAAATTGCTCCTTATTTCCAGACCCTTACCTCTATAGTAGCTGCCAAAGGAGACTCCATGGGAGTTGCCAAGACGACCAACTTCATTAATCTCCTGCATATAGAT
>JAKOOI010000231.1 GCA_022701475.1 Weeksellaceae bacterium | reverse complement strand
TGAAATTGTCAGACCGGAGGTTGATCGTATTCAGGGTGAATTCCATTCCCCTGTTTCTCATATTCCCGATATTCTGGTACTGCCTGGCATAGCCGGAAGAAACCGGAAGCACGGCCTGCAGCAGCATACCGCTGACATTGTTATTATACCATTCGGCAGCCAGTTTGATCCTGTTATTGAATAAGGCAAGGTCTGCCCCGATATTGGTGGATTTCAGTTCTTCCCACTTCAGGTTGGGATTACCCAGGTTGGAACTGGTTACATAAGCCGGTGTTCCCGGCGTATTGTTGATCGGGTAATCGGTAATGGAATAGGTGGTGACGAACAGGTTGTTCCCGATATCGTTGTTTCCGGTGATCCCGTATTCAAACCTCAGCTTGAAATCGTTGACGATCGTATTGATTTTGGAATTTTTCCAGAAATTTTCCTGCGAAGCCCTCCAGGCAGCGGCTACCGAAGGGAAAAGTCCCCATTTGTTGTTTTTTCCGAATTTGGAGGAACCGTCCCTCCGTACGGTAGCGGTCAGTAAATAACGGTCATCATAATTATAGGTAGCCCTTCCGAAGTAGGACATCAGGCTGTTGCTGCTTCTGTCCACCGATTTCTCCGAAACGGTTGCGGTGCTGATATCGTCAAGCCCGAAATTCGGGAACGGAAACCGGATCAAGGTCAGCGCATTGCTTTCCGACTGTGAGTAAACGACCTCCTGGCCGATCAGCGCATTCAGCTTATGCTTCTCCCCGAAGGTATTGTTATAGGTAACAGTATTGGTAATCTGGTAGCCATAGGATTCATTGTTCCCAATCCTACCGTTGATTCCCGTGGTGGAAGGGTCTGTAAGGTATGCTCTTGAGTTCTGATCTGAAAAAGCCAGCGCTTTGCTGTTCCTCCAGTTGTACTGGCCGGCTGTCCTGAAGGTAAAGTTCTTCAGGAAATCGATTTCCAGTCCCGCATTGGCCACGAAATTCCTGGACCGTGTATTGGAAGTGGAAGCATTGGTTTCGATAAAAGGATTCTCGGTATCATAGCTGGGTTCCAGCGCAGAAAATTCACTGTAGTTCTGTGCATTGTAAAGTTGGTCCAGCGTAAAGCGGGTACCTCCCGTAATGGGCTGCAGCAGGATTTTTTTCATACCGGAATAAGCACCGCCGCCATTGAGCGAGTTGGAATTGAATACGGAATTAAAGTCTACCCTCACCCCTTTAGACAACTGGGAATTCACATTCACCCTCAGGGAATTCCTGGTTTCACTGTAGTTGTTCAACAGGCCGTCCTGCTTGTTGTAATTGTAGCTTACGAATGCCTGGGTCTTATCCGTTCCTACGGAAAAATTAAAATTGTGGTTCTGCGTTACTCCGGTACCGCCCAGCATTTTCTCCTGCCAGTCCAGGGTCTGGGCATTGCCGTACCGGTTGTTGATCCGGTTGAAGACCCCAGTATAGAAACCGGGCGCATCAGTAGACAGGTTATCGTCGAAAATACTGCTCCACTGCTGGGCACGTCCGGCCAGCTGGGCCAGTTCATACTGGTATTTCACGTAAGATCCGGCATCCGAAAGCATGTCCAGCTTTTTCGAAAGCACATCAAAGGACATGAAAGAGTTGTAATTCACGGTGGTCCTGCCTTTCTTTCCGGTTTTTGTCTTGATGACAATAATCCCGTTGGAGCCACGTGCCCCGTAAATAGCAATTGCCGAAGCCCCTTTCAGGACATCAATACTTTCAATATCATTAGGATTGATGACATTCAGGGCGTTATCCAGCTGAAAACCGTCTACGATGTACAGCGGTTCGGTTCCCTGGGTAATGGAAGCCCCGCCCCGTATGGTTACGTTGGCCCCGGCCCCGGGAGCACCGCCTGCCGTTACGATATTAAGTCCGGCCGCTCTTCCCTGCAGGGCCTGCAATGCATTCATGGCCGGTGTTGCCGCCAGTTCTTTAGCCGAAACGGAAGATACCGATCCCGTAAGATCTGATTTCTTCACTTTTCCGTAGCCGATCACCACCACTTCCTCAATTTCCTTTGTATTTACTTTTGCAGTATCACTTGGCGTTTTCTGTGCCCAGAATAAACCTGAGGAGAGAAAAAACGCCGGAAATACGATTCTGGTAATATCCTTGTGTTTAATGATTAAAGACATATGTTAATTTTAATTTACCTTGCTTATTCCGTTACCAAAGTACACCGTTACAAAAATTCCGGCATCCTGTCATATCCTGTATGGTTATCTGCATCATTTATTCGGATTTATTGCCGATATCCGATATTAAACCCGAAAAAAATACAAATCTGATGAACCCACCTTATCTTTGGTCAGAGATGCACAACCTGCTGCGGGACACTTCATTGCTGTTCCGGGATGTTTCTTATAAAAAAAGGCAGCTGAACAGTCAGCGCCTTTAAAAGGGCCGGTGAAGGCCCCGAAACTATATGAATGTAATAAAGAAGTACAATTTATAACGGCTGCTGCCATGCAATGCTTACCGCAATGAATTTCCGTAGCCAACGATTAAAATGGAAACAAACATCACCGCCATTCCGGCAGTAATGGTGTACACCGTTTTTCTCGAAACGCCTTTCCATTCTTTAATGATGATGCCCCATACATTGGCAATCAGGATAATGAATGCCATATGCAGGATCCAGGAGCTGGCCCCGTTGCCCATTTTGCTTTCCCCCATTCCGTAAAAGAAGAACTGCAGGAACCACATGGTCCCGGCCAGGGCACAGAAGAGGATGTTTCTGGCCACAGGAATATTTTTTTTGGTATAATCGGTGTAGGATTTATTTTTGAATGAAAGGTACAGGCAGCCGATCAGGTTGGAAGCCATTCCGCCCCAGAGGACTACGATATAGGTCACATTGTTCTGAAACAGGAATTCCCCCTGTCCGGGATGGGTCATTTTCCAGGCTTCATTGGCTACATGGGCCATTGGTTTTCCTGCTTCCAGCCCGAAATTGAAGCAGGCGCTCAGGATCCCGGAAATAACGGCTACCGTCAGCCCGAGTCCGAATTTGTATTCCGTTTTCACCTGCATGCCGTGCGGGTCTGAGGATCCGGTCTGAAGTTCCCGGTCTTTCATCACCCCGGCTTTCCCGCTGATGATGATTCCTATGACACAGACTGCCAGCCCTAAAAGCACCATACGTCCCCATGAACCGGAAAGCATCAGGCCGATGCTGTCTTTGCCGTCCTGCGGATAAAATTCATAATAAAAAGAAGGTACGAGGGAACCGATGACCATCGTAAGCCCCAACATGATGCTGCTTCCCAGGGCAACGCCTAAATACCGCACTCCCAGACCGTACATAAAGCCCCCGACTCCCCAGAGGGCACCGAACAGGAACGTCAGTCCCAGGATGGAAGAACGCTCATTACGGATGATGTCCCAAAAATCCGGGATGGTAAGAAACGCGGCCAGCGGCGGAACGATGATCCATGAAAAGACCCCGCCGATCAGCCAGAAGGTTTCCCACTGCCAGCCTTTTACTTTTTTATAGGGCAGATAAAAGCTTCCCGAAGAAAAGCCGCCCAGGAAATGGAACAGAACCCCTAATAATGCATTCATAATTTCGTATGATCTATTGAATTTGAAAATTACAGTTATGGAATCGATTGCGCATCTTGTACTGTCATGCTCGAAACATTGAAAAATAAGGAATTTTCTATTGTCTCAAAAAGATTTTTTAAAACCCTGCGTTCAATGCACTTAGAAGCATTTTAAATAAGCAGGTACCACACCGCATTTAACGGAAAATCCTTTGCGGGATGCTTTTTTTGCTATGATGCAAGAAAAACCTGAAGGGTTCCGGAAACCCGTCAGGTTATGTCAGTGCCATCCAGATCTGCACATATTGACCAACTTCATCCATTTATTCATTGGCCGGCTGTAGATAAAACAGTCAGCATTGATGATTCGAAACCGATCTGTTTTAATAGTCTGCACCCGGTCTGCCTGACGGGTCAGTACATCTGCGAAGGCTTGTCTGCCTGTTTAAACAGGGCAAAAAAAACCTGGCAGGTTTCCGGAAATCTGCCAGGTTCTATATTCTACTATGATCCTTTATTACTTCAGCTTGTACACCTCACTGGCAGCCAGCAGGAAGCATCCTAACCCGTAATCCTCAAAATCCGGGACTTTGTCGATGGCCAGGGGCTGGCCGTCTTTCGGTTCTTTTCCGGTTCCCTGTACCCAGCCCAGGAAGCCGTTGGGCTGTACGGAGTCTTTTATGATGGCATTCCAGGCTTTTGTAATAACCGGCAGGTACGTTTTCCTGTCGATCAGCCCGTTATTGATGCCATAGGCCATCCCGTAGACAAACAGGGCCGTTCCGGTCATTTCTTTACCGCCGAAATTGGTCGGGTCATGCAGGCTTACATTCCAGAAGCCGTCTTCCCGCTGTACCGGCAGGAGTGCTGCCAGCAGGTCATGATAATCCTGCAGGTACTCTTTGTAATGCGGATCAGACTCCGGTGTATCTTCCAGGGTGCGTGCCAAGGCGGCTACCACCCAGCCGTTCCCGCGGCTCCAGTAGCAGTCTTCACCGTTCGGCTCTTTGTAAGGCGGGACAAAACTTTTATCGCGCCACCAGATTTTGTCTTCGGGATTATACAGTCCGCTTCCGCCGTGCTTATGTTTGGTGTAGGCATACATTTCGTAGTTCCGGTCAAAATATTTTTGATCGCCGGTAATCCTTCCCAGCTTGGAAAAGATCGGCATGCTCATCTGCAGGGCATCGATCCACCACCAGTCGTCCACTTTATCCGTAGCGATCATGCTGTCCATGGCTGCTTTTACGTTTTTAATCCGCTCAGGATGTTTTTTACCGTCGATTTCATACAGGTCGAGATAGGTCTGCCCGCACGCCTGGTGATCGGCGTTCCGGGTATAGGTTCCGCGCATCAGGTCCCAGTTGTGCTTTTGGGACCAGTCCATGGCGTAATCATAGTATTCCTTTTTAGGATTTACCTTGTAAAGGGCGATCAGTCCTTCATAATACACGGCTCTTGTCCAGAGGTTGCTGGGCCATACCTTTTTTCCGACAATTTCTTTACCCGGATCGGGCCATTTGTCCATAAAATACCGGTTGGCCCGCTCTGCCGCTTCCAGTACTTCCGTCTTATCCGGCAGTCCCGCCTTTGAGACTGTCCTTTGTTTCTGAACCGAACAGGAAGTCAGTCCTCCGATGATGAGTGCCAGGAAACCTGTGGTGAATAGCTTTTTCATTCTATTTATTTTATTTTTATTAAAGTGACTCTGTATTATATGAATTATTCTGTTTTTATCGTAATTATATTGGGCTCAGGGACCTTCTTCACCAATTCATCCAGATAATAATCCGTATGCGGCGGCTGATTGTACCCTACATTCTGCCATACAATGCTCAACCGGTACTGTGGATTATGCATCAATGTATACAATCTGTGATCTGTAGGAATTGTTGTTGAAAAAATCCTCAGTTCCCGGTTATCGGCTGTCCTGTATATTACTTCTTCTCTCCAGTCTCCGAATAAATCGGCTACCAGGGCCGGGTTCTTCT
>JAKOOI010000216.1 GCA_022701475.1 Weeksellaceae bacterium | reverse complement strand
GAAATGCCGCTTCAGGAATGGTTTGATTTTAAAATTCCCAAAACCACCGTTCATCCGGACTTCATCCATGATGCTTTACTGGATGGTGAAGATTTTACATTCAAGCCAAATGCTAAAATCGTGTTTTTAGCCCAAAACGTAATCGCTGAGAATCGCATAAAAATAAAAAAGAAGCACGAATACCCGTACACGAAAATTACAGCGCATTTAAAAACCAATATTGTCAGCATTGAGTTGGATCAGGATCATGCAGAATGGCTTCTGAGTACACTGAAAGCAGGTTTTATAGAAAATGCCGGAAAAATAACGCTGCAACAGCTGAAGAATGATTTTGAACAAAATTTTGAAAATTTTGAACTGTTCTGGTTCTCAAAACCCATGCAGCAACTGAAAGAAAACGGTGTTATCCTGACTCTGTAAAACAATATCGGAATGTTTAAAAGCGACATAAAATTAATAATCAATACTTTACCTATTTTTACGCAAAGTTTATCTGATAAAATACAGGTGATTTTTGCAGATTCTCTTATTGTATGAAGAGTATCTAGGTAAGGTACTGATATATGTTTCCTGATTCCCGGAATTTATTTTTCCACACCATCTTTCACCACTTCGCCTACCTGGACTTTTTCCTGGACTTTGATAAAGTTGGGATCCATAATGGCCATGCGTTCGGCAATAGCTTTATAGGTCGGAAACTTCAGTAAGGAAGCACGACCCGACAATTCCCTGTATAAAGTAAAGGTTTTACCACCCGCAGATTTGATCTGCTTCGTGGTGGTGATATATTTTCCAATGTATTTGCTCCTGGCATCATAGATTTCAATGTCGACAAAGGATTTATCGGTCACCGTATCATCGGAACCGAAACTTACCGGTAAATTGGTAAAATATCCCACCGGTACACCATTGCTGAGAATTTCACCTACTGTATTGACGGTAATATTGAGTCTGTCGATCCTGGTTCTGGTCGTATACGCATCTTTGGTCTTGGTATCCAACTTTCTCTTGGGATTGTTTTTGAACAGCTCGTCCAGGTTTTTGATATTGATTCCCCGCTCATCAATGATCTTAAGTGCCTTGACGCAGGTATAAGCTGCCGATTTTTCTTCTCCGGAAAATGCCGAGGGGGAAATATAGTCAAGGTCCAGGATTTTATCCTGGTTGTATACCCTGTTCAGCCTGATATAGCTATCGCGGACAGAGTCCACAATACTTTTGTCAACAAATTCTACCGTATACATGGGAGTTTCCTTAAGGTCCATAAAGGTATATACATTTGATTTACCGGACACTTTGGCTACATGAATGCCTTCTAAAGTTACGACTCCCCTTTTTACTTTTACAGTCTGTGCATGCATCAGAAAACCCAGGAGTGCCAACAGAATACTTAAACTTCTCTTCATACATCAGAATCTAAAGGACATAAAAAAAAGTGTAACCAAAGTTACACTTTTTTGAAAATATATTTAGCTCTTCCTTTAATTATTCACAAAGGATAATTCCTTTATTATGATTAAATTCTACAACACCGCTTTTGATGGGATAAGAAAAAACCGAATCTTTCTCATTTTCTTTGGTGAAATATTTGGCGTATGCTTCATCAATAGATCTGGCATACAGCTTAACATCACCTCCTACCAGCGAAGAAACAATACCTGCGTGGTTGGTCATGATATGGAATCCACCATTTTTCCCCGGCAGCAATACAGAATCTACTTCCCCTTCAAAAACTACGTATTCTGGTGTTAAAATTTTTATATTCATTTTAATTGCTTTTGGCTTTTGGCTAACAGCACCGGCTGTAAGCACTGAGCGTTATTATGCGTTATCAGCTAACATTTTTTGTCCGGCTTCAATAGCTTCTTCAATGGTTCCTTTCAGGTTGAAAGCAGCTTCCGGTAAGTGATCCAGCTCACCATCCATGATCATGTTGAAACCTTTGATGGTATCCTTAATATCTACCAGTGATCCCGGGATCCCGGTAAACTGTTCTGCCACGTGGAAAGGCTGAGAAAGGAATCTCTGAACTTTTCTTGCACGGTATACTACAGATTTATCTTCTTCTGAAAGTTCTTCCATACCAAGGATGGCAATAATATCCTGAAGGGCTTTGTACCGCTGAAGGATCTCTTTTACCCGCTGCGCGCAGTCATAATGTTCATCACCGATGATTTCCGGAGCCAGGATTCTTGAAGTGGAAGCCAACGGATCTACTGCCGGATAAATACCCAGTGACGCAATCTTTCTGTCCAGTACCGTAGTAGCATCCAGGTGGGCAAATGTAGTAGCAGGAGCCGGGTCGGTTAAGTCATCCGCAGGTACGTATACTGCCTGTACGGAAGTAATAGAACCGTTTTTCGTGGATGTAATTCTTTCCTGCATCGCTCCCATCTCAGAAGCAAGGGTTGGCTGGTAACCTACGGCAGAAGGCATACGCCCCAGAAGTGCAGATACCTCAGAACCTGCCTGGGTAAAACGGAAGATATTGTCTACGAAGAAAAGAACGTCTCTTCCCTGTCCGCTTTCTCCACCGTCTCTGTAATATTCAGCCAGGGTAAGACCGGAAAGGGCTACTCTCGCTCTTGCGCCTGGCGGCTCGTTCATCTGTCCGAAAACGAATGCTGCTTTAGAATCTTTCATGGCTTCCAAATCCACTTTTGAAAGGTCCCAGCCTCCGTTTTCCATAGAGTGCATGAAATCGTCACCATACTTGATGATCCCTGATTCCAGCATCTCTCTCAAAAGGTCATTTCCTTCTCTCGTTCTTTCCCCTACACCGGCGAAAACAGAAAGACCTCCGTGTCCTTTTGCAATATTATTAATCAACTCCTGGATCAATACGGTCTTACCTACTCCGGCACCACCGAACAAACCGATCTTACCTCCTTTTGCGTAAGGCTCAACCAGGTCGATTACTTTGATTCCTGTAAATAAAACTTCTGCAGAAGTTGAAAGCTGATCAAATTTAGGAGCCGGTCTGTGAATAGGAAGACCGCCATCCTTGGAAATATTCTGAAGTCCGTCGATAGCATCACCAACCACGTTGAAAAGTCTTCCGTTAACAGCCTCTCCGATTGGCATCATAATAGGATTTCCGTATCCTGTTACCTCCTGCCCTCTCTGAAGACCGTCTGTAGCATCCATTGCGATACATCTTACGGTATCCTCGCCGATATGTTGCTCTACTTCCAGGACTACTTTTTCACCGTTTCCTTTTGTAATTTCCAACGCGTCATAGATGCTCGGAATTGCTTCCACATCAGTAAAGACAACGTCGATTACCGGACCAATAATTTGAGAAATTTTACCTTTAATTTGGTTTGCCATTGCTAAATTTTTTCTTGGTGCAAATATAATGATTCTTCATCAACCGACAATTGGTAAAAAAAAGATTTTTATCATACTTTTAAAGCAATGTAACAATACAGCAATTTACCGATATAACAATAAATACTATTAAAATTATTGATACACTGTTATATTGATAGATCGTTACATTATATCTATATTTGCATTCAAATTTTTCCGTTTTGAAAGTTTTCAGAAATTTTACAGACTATTCTTCTCAAAAACCTTTAGCCCTTTCGCTGGGCATGTTTGACGGGGTCCATCTTGGCCATAAAAGCATTATCGATGAATTGAATGCCATTGGGGAACGGAATAATCTGGAAACGGCAATTCTTACGTTCTGGCCGCATCCGCGGTTCGTTTTCAATCCGGATGAAAACCTGAAGCTTCTCAATACCAAAGATGAAAAGCAGTCACTGATAGAGAAATACGGTATTGACAATCTTTTCCTGAAAGCGTTCGATGAGGAATTCCGGAACCTGACGGGAGAAGAATTTGTCCGTAAGATCCTGATCGGGAGGCTGAATGTAAAATACCTGATCATCGGGTACGACCATTCTTTCGGGAAAAACAAAAGCGGTAATTTCGCGCTGCTGCAGAAGCTCTCCGGCGAACTCGGTTTTGAAGTGGAACAGATGGAAGCCATCAACATCCATGAAAACAACATCAGCTCCACCAAAATACGGAATGCCCTTTCTGCCGGCGATATCCTGAGAGCCAATGAAATGCTGGGATACGCCTACCCCGTTTCCGGAACAGTGGTCCACGGTAAAAAGATAGGACGGACCATCGGTTATCCTACTGCCAATATCGAGACTGATTCCATTAAAATTTTACCCAAAAAAGGAGCGTATATCGTAGAAGTTTTTATCGAAGGAAAACAGCATAAAGGCATGCTCAGCATCGGCACCAATCCTACCGTTAACGGCGAAAAGCTGACGGTAGAAGTGTATATCCTGGATTTCAGTGAAGATATCTACGGAAAAGAAATCACCGTAAAGTTCCGGGATTTCCTGCACGAAGAAATAAAATTTGAAGGACTGGAAAAACTGATCGTAAGGCTGGATGAGGATAAAAGGCTGACGGAGGAATTCCGGTTTTAAAATAAAAAAACCGTATACAGCAATACGGTTTTGTGGAACAGATCAATACCGCCATCGTAAATTACTTGATATTTTAATCTTCTAATTCAATCGGATTATGTCCTTTTTTTTGTACTTCGTTTATTTTCTGGCGCTCACGTAAATTATTTTTTGGATCTTGTGAGAATACTGTACCCATGCTTTCCAATTGATGTTTCGAATTGTCTCTGAAATTCTTCCTGGCTTCAACCAATTCCTTTTTTGTAACTAATTTCGCATTCTGATGATGCCACTTATTGATTGTTAT
>JAKOOI010000173.1 GCA_022701475.1 Weeksellaceae bacterium | reverse complement strand
CAGGAGGAAACATCGTCTCAGGAGCCAATACCCTGACTCCTGTTGTAAACGCCGGCGGGGTCTATACCTTAACGGTAACCAATATCAACCAGCCCGGTAACCTGAACTGCTCCTATAGTGAAAATGTCACGGTAACCCAGAATACGACGCCGCCGGTTGTGGCACTGACTTCTACGGTACAGCAGATCTGTGCAGGGGAATCGGTAACCTTAACCGCCTCCGGAGGGGCTACCTATAACTGGGGCGGCGGGCTTCCGGGGAATGGGAATACCCAGGTCGTTTCTCCGGCAAACACCACCACCTATACGGTAACTGCAGTGGGAGCCAACGGATGTGTTTCCGCCAATTCCGCCACGGTAACCATTGTCGTGGCACCGCCGGTAGCCGTACTGGCCGCTTCAAAATCCAAAGTATGCGAAGGAGAGACCGTTACGCTGACTGCATCCGGAGGAGTAACCTACGAATGGATAGGATTGCCCGGAAACGGAAATACCCAGATCGTGACACCGATGGCACCAACGACCACGTATTCTGTTTTTGCACTGGGCGGAAATGGATGTAAAGTACTTAATCCCACAACCATTACCATCGAAGTGGTTCCGGCTATCGTTTCTGCCTTGAAAGACGTGTCGGTATGTGCCGGCGACTTCGGAATCCTGGATGCTGGATCAGGTACCAACTATACCTATCTGTGGAATACCGGAGCCACAACCCAGACGATTTCAGTCAATACTCCGGGAACCTATACCGTAACGATTAACAACGGAACCTGTTCCAAAGTATATTCAGCGCAGCTGATTAACCCTGTGCTTCCTCAGTTCAGCAATGTGGTGTATGAGAAAAATATCCTTACCGTATCTGTGGACAATCCTGCAGGGGGACCGTTGGAATATTCGGCAGACGGCGGAATCACATGGCAGGCTTCCAATGTATTCTCCAACATCCTGGACAATACCAATTACAATCTTGCCGTAAGAATAAAAGATGCGAAATGTTCTACTACCTTGACCTTCTTTACCTTTGTAGTAACCAATGCCGTTACCCCAAATGCCGACGGGAAAAATGATGTTGTCGACTTTACCGGAATCAGCAAGTATAATAATTTTGCAGCCTCTATTTTTGACAGGTACGGTCAGGAAGTATTCAAGGCAAGCAAGAATGAAACCAGCTGGAACGGCCTGATGAGAGGAAGCCTGAATCTCCCGACGGGCACGTACTGGTACCGCGTGCAGTGGGAGAACCCGGCAAGCCGGAAAATGGAGCAAAGGTCCGGATGGATTCTCCTGAAAAACAGAAATTAGATACATAATCTTTCTTTAAATGAATAAAAAGGCTTCCGGTTTTATCTGGAAGTCTTTTTTATATCATAAAAAAAAGCATAATCTATGCGATTTCTTTAAAAAAAAATTAAATTTGTTGAAACAAAAATATTATGAAGAGATGTCTATTGCTATTTTCTTTTCTAGCATCGTGCGGTTATGTTCATTCTCAGAAGATCAGTCCGAGACCATTTATTAAGCCTGAAATAATGCTGGGAAAGAAAGCAGGAGATTTTATTGATGTTAATACGCCTACTTATCCGGCCTCAGCCTTTACACCCACGCAGCTTGTAAAAGATGTGCTGATTTCCTCCGGAACCAACTCCTGTGTAACGCCTACGGTTTCAAACGTTCAGGTAAGTCCGGCTACTGGAGTTACTGATGCAAACAGGGCCTGGGGTTATTTCAACAAAGGAACGACCAACTTTCCTTTTAAAGACGGTATCGTGCTGGTAACCGGCAAAGCAAGCGAAGCCGGTAACAATTATATCAATGTAAATACCCCTCTGGGATATGCTGTAGGTACGGGAAGCGATCCTGACCTGGTGGCGGCTACCAATCCTTCCGTTTCCCTTAGTGATGCGGTTGTACTGGAATTTGATTTCGTACCTACTTCCTCTCAGGTGAAATTCAACTACCTTTTCGCCTCCGAAGAATATACGGGATCTTTTCCATGTAGCTTTTCCGATGCCTTTGCTTTACTCCTCCGGCCTACTGCCGGCGGTCCCTATGTGAATATGGCCGTACTGCCCGCTCCGGGAACCGGCCCTGTAAGTGTAACCAATATCCATCCGCTGAATAGTTTCAGTGGCAGCAGTATGGGGTGCGGTGCTCCCAATGTTACCTTTTTCGGAGGATATAACAACGGGAATATAGAAACCAATTTCAACGGAAGAACAGTACCTTTACAGGCCACCGCTACAGTAGTGGCAGGACAGTCTTACCATTTCAAAATGGTGATTGCAGATGCCATTGACCGGAGTTACGACTCTGCGGTATTCCTGGAAGGCGGATCTTTCAATATCGGGGTAGAATTACAGGATCCTTCAGGAGCAGTACTGCCGAATGAAATCAACGTCTGTGATAATGTTCCCCAGGTAATCACCGCTTCGGTAAACCAGCCTAACCTGAATTACCAGTGGTATTTCAACGGAAACCCTGTTCAGGGAGCAACCACGCCTACCATTACGGCAACGCAGCCCGGAAACTATGAAATTCAGGTGCTGTTCCCCGGTAATCCATGCCCCGGAAAAGCCAGTATCAAAGTAAACGGCGGTACTACTCCTCAGGCGTACAATGCTACCTTATTACTCTGCTCAACAACGGATGTGCCCTGGTTTGACCTTACGAACGCCATGCCGCTGATTTCACCGACACCGGGCGCCGTCTTCCGTTTTTATGTCAATCAGGCAGATGCAATGGCTCAGAACAACAGTTATATTCAGGATATCCTGCATTATAGCGGGAATGATGGCCAGATCCTTTATGTGGTGGTTTCAAACGGAGCTTTCTGCAGCAAGATGATCGAACTGACGCTGGAGAAAGAACCTACGCCTCCTGTAACGCTTGTGGCTTCAAAAGTGAAGATCTGTCCGGGGGATACCGTGGACCTTACCGCTACCGGGGGAACTACCTACGAATGGGCCAACTTCCCGGGCACCGGAGGTACGCAGACTGCCACGCTCTATAATACCACTACCTTTTCCGTGTATTCCATCGGACCTAAAGGTTGCCGGTCTCTGCAGCCTGCCAAAATTATCGTGGAAGTAGTGCCTGCCATTACTTCGGCACTCCTGGATGTGCAGATCTGCGAAGGCGACCGGG
>JAKOOI010000158.1 GCA_022701475.1 Weeksellaceae bacterium | reverse complement strand
TACGGTTAAAAACGTTCTCATTCTCGGGGCTAACTCCGATGTAGCCAAACAATGCATCCTGCAATACACCAGGAAAGGATTTTCCGTTACCGCGGCTTCCAGGAATACCCGTTCGCTTGAAGTTTTTGTTACGGAGCATGACCTTCATCAGAAGGTTTCGGTACTGCCGTTTGATGCTGCTGATTTCAATTCTCATCAGGCCTTCTGTGATGCACTTCCGGTAAAGCCTCACATCGTCGTATATGCGGCCGGCTTTCTGGTGGATAATGAATCGGCTTTAAAGGATTTCAGGGGAGCACAACAGATGATGGCGGTAAATTATATGGGAGCGGTCTCTATCCTGAACTGTATGGTGGCAGATACAGGGAATAAAAACCTGGAAAGGATCATCGGGCTCTCTTCATTATCGGGGGTACGCGGCCGGAAGAGCAATTTCGTGTATGGAAGTACCAAGGCGGCTTTCACCACGTACCTGGCCGGACTAAGGCAGGAACTGGCACCGCGGAATATAAAAGTCAATGCACTGGTCATCGGCTATATCCGGACCAAAATCAATGAAGGCTTACAGCTGAACGAATCCCTGATCATGGAACCGGAGTATGTAGCAAGGCATATTGTCAACGCCGGCAATTCTTTCACCATTGTGCCGGATTTCAAATGGAAACTCATTTATTTCATTCTGAAAATACTGCCGGAAAGGCTGGTGGCGAAATTACCATAGATTTGAAAATGAAAGATGAACTTTTGCAGGTGAAAAATTATATTGATGATATCAGTGTAAAAGGAACTTCAGAGAATTTCGAATACGATTTTTGTCCTTTCCTGCAAAATATCCTGGATGCTTTGACAGCAGAACAGCAGGATAATTTTATAGGAGAACTACTCAGATGTAAAGATTCCTGTCTTTATTTTATAGCACGTTTCTTAGACTTTACAGATTATAATTTGAAGGGCAAATACCTGTCTTCGTATGTTTTCTGCGAGTGTTTTGCAAAAATTAATGATTTAGAATGTCTTGAATGTTTATATTTTAATTTAAAGATACACCTGATGCGGAGAAGATTTTTTACAGATGATCTGGTCTTATCCATTCCGGATATTATTAATAATTTATACCTGTTGATCAATCATGTAAGGGATGGGAATAGTATTGACCATTGCCTGAAAATTATTGAAAATCTGCATGATCAGAAGTATGGCATCATTCAATAATTTTAATATTCCCTTCTGATCAGATCATTTTCTAAAATAAATAAGGGAAGATTACTTTTTTTTTGATCTATCGGAGACTCAGATCCATAAACTACCGCTGGTGAATTTCAACTTTATCAAAATGCAATTCTTCCATCAATATATTATAATTGTCAAGCAGAACATCGCTGCTGCTATAACATGACAGATGCAGATCGCCGGCTGTATTTTCAACAGAAAATCTGTTTCCGCTGTTTCCAACTGGTTGCTGCATAAATTTTAACTTCATCAAAGCGGTCACATAGTCCATGACCGCTCTGTTTTGCGAATCTGATAAATAAAGCCTGTCTGAGGATTCTTTACGCTGAATTATCGAACCGGAGCCATTTCTTTCAGAACAGTTGACGCTGTATCTGATATAATGTAAGATGATTTCTTTTCCTGATCTGTATACTTTCATCTCTTCCTCATGGCCGCCCCATTCGCCGCAATCCTCAAATCTCGATTTGAGGATCAGGGTGTCTTGATAGTGGAGAACATTTTTGAGAGCGTACTCCATAGTTGCTGATTCCGGGTTCTTGCGGCAGGAGATAAGAATCAGAAAAAAGACGATAAAGGAAAAAATTTTCATGGAATTACATTTCCCTCCAAATATAGATATTATTTAAGATCCTGTAATAATTCGAGTGCTGCCATCATATCAATACCTTTAGCTAAAACAGGCTTAAAAAGATCGCCTTTTTCCCTGATCCTTTCCAGGGCGTTATGGATGTTAAAATCTGTAGGCTTCAGTCCCGGCTTCAGCTCATCCCACTCCAGCGGCATGGAAACGGCGGCTCCTTCCTTCGGGCGTATGCTGTATACGCTGGCCAGGGTCTGTCCCTGGCGGTTCTGCAGGTAATCCATATAGATTTTATCCGTGCTCCTTTTCTGAAGGCTTCTTTCCAGGGTTGTCAGTTCCGGAAGTTTTTCATGGACCTGCTTCATCATAATATGGGCAAAATCTTTCACCTGATCGAAATCGTACTGGCTGTTCATCGGAATATAGATATGGATCCCTGTACTTCCCGAAGTCTTACAGTAGCCTTTAACTTTAATGGATTTCAGGACCTCATTAACCTGAAGGGCCGTTTCGATAACGTCGTCAAAAGTATTTTTTTTAGACGGATCAAGGTCAAGTACCAGATAATCCGGGCGATCCAGATCGGGAAGGGCACTGTTCCAGGGGTTCATATCGATACAGCCGAGGTTGTTGAGGTAGGCCAGGGTAGCTTTGTCGTTACAGAAAATATAGTCGATGTATTCATCGGTAGACTCTGAAAATACCTTGGTGGTCTTAATCCATTCCGGGATATTTTCCCCGGCATCTTTCTGATAAAATCCCTGTTTTTCAATTCCGTTGGGAAAACGGTTCAGGGAGA
>JAKOOI010000157.1 GCA_022701475.1 Weeksellaceae bacterium | reverse complement strand
ACTCCCTGAATCGGCCTCTTTGGGGACGGTCGGCCCTCCAGACTGGCTGGATCTGATATCGCTTAAAAGGAAAGGTAAGCTTATTATGATTCATCGCTACAAATCTTGCAAAAGGTACGGTAAGGTCATACCGAAGGGCCTTTTCCGAAATCTGGGAAGTCAGCTTCTGATGGTTTTTATTTTCCCAGTCGTATTGATTGACTTCGGCAGAAAAATCCCCTGAATTTAAAATCTTAAAAATCAGCCGGTCGCCTTCTTCGCCGTACTTTCCGGTAAGGGTGGAAAGATTTTCAAAACTCGGGGTTTCCAGCGGCTGGAAACCAAAGAGTTCGAAATTTTTCTGTAGTGTATTGATGATATATCTTCTTCTGGAAACTTCCAGTGCGGTAAAATCCCTCGTTCCTTTTGCTAAACCTGGTTTCATTGTGTAATTGAATGCTATTGTATTACTGATATGCCTGCAAAAATAAGGATTTGAAAGGACTTTCTGCTATAGGTTCATAAGATTTAAATACAGAGAATCCGGAAGAATGGAATGAAAGATGTTGAAATACCACTGTACTGAAATCCCAGACATCCTGATAAAAAACCGGAAAGCCGGAAGAACAGTTTCTTCCAGCTTTCCTCACCATTTTCCGGTCACTTGTGTTTCTACCTTCATGCGGTTTCCAGGATTCCGAGAATCTCTTCACCGTAATTTTCTATCTTATGTTTCCCAAATCCTTCGATATCCAGCAGCTCTTCTTTTTTCGCGGGTTTGTACTTGGCTACCGAAAGAAGCTCCTTGTTGCTGGCGATGAAATACGTCGGCAGGTTCTGTTCCCTGGCCTTTTCAGATCTCCAGAGCTTCAGGGCATCCAGGATTTTTTCCTCATCCGGACTCAGCACATCATTTTCTGCGGTGTATTTTGCCGGTTTGGTTTCTTTCACTACAGGTAGGGCTGACTGATTTCCTGCTATCTTGAGCGCATCAAAATAAAGCACTACGGACCAGTAATTTTCATCGTTCACATAAGCGGTTTCCACTTTTATGATTTCATTGGACTCCAGAAACGCGTCCAGTTTTCTCTGATCTTCATAAAGAAAATCCTTCTGCAGCCTGATGCTGAAAACTTTTACTTTCATCTTCTCTGGTTTTACTTATTTGCCTCCCAGCAGCAGGATCTCTTCAACCCTGATTTCTGTAATATACCTTTTAACCCCATCTTTATCGTCGTACGAGCGGTACGTGAGTTTTCCTTCTACAGCGATCTCTTTTCCTTTCGGAACATATTTCTGAAAAATTTCAGCCGTTTTTCCGAACGCGACAAGGGAATGCCATTGTGTTTCTTCAACCTTTTCGCCTTTGGCATTGGTGTAGTGGTCACTGGTAGCGAGCGATACGCTTGCTTTTGGTGTTCCGCTGTCGAAAGTCATCATTTCAACTTCTTTTCCTGTGTGACCGATCAGTGTGATTCTGTTTCTTAGTGACATAACATTTAATTTTTAAGGTTAATATTCAGATCCGGGACGTTCACTGTTTTCCCGATTCTCTGTTGCAAAGATTGGCCGATTTTACACCCTGAATCGGTAGAAAATTATTTAAATCCGTTTGTAGTCGTTTGAAAACGGATAATGATTTTACATGTGAAAATATATTGTGCCTTCAGGTCCTGATCTTTTCCCAACAGATAATTCTGTATCTTTGGATCTATGAAAAAGACGATCAGACGGACATTAAGGATTTCAAAATATGTGATCTACCGGGAAACACTGGTGGATTACAGGGAGCATTTCTGGTCGTTTCTCGGCGCATTTTTCGGAATCGGAATAATTGCATTGATCCAGTCCCACACCATATCTTCAACGGAAAACATTTTCCTCATCGGATCCTTCGGAGCTTCCAGTGTGCTGATTTATGGTGCCATCCAGAGTCCGCTGGCCCAGCCCAGGAACCTGATAGGCGGGCATGTGATCTCTGCCCTTGTCGGCGTTACCGTTTATAAGATTGTTCCCGATATCATCTGGCTGTCAGCTCCCCTTGCAGTGGCTTTTTCTATCGTACTGATGCAGTTTACCAAAACCCTGCATCCGCCGGGCGGCGCCACGGCACTGATCGCCGTAAGCTCTACCGGGAAGATCCCTGAACTAGGCTACGGCTATGTCCTTTCCCCGGTGCTTACAGGATGTATCATTCTGTTGGTTACCGCCCTGGTTTTTAACAATATGACCTCCAACCGGAGTTATCCGGTCCGTAACCGGCTGAAAAAGATCATCAGGAAAAAACACAATCACAATCATACGCACAAAATGAAAAAAGATATCCTATGAATTGTCTCGAATGCGGCGAAAAGATCATCGGCAGGTCGGATAAGAAATTCTGCAACGATGCCTGCCGGAATGCCTACAACAACAAGCAGAATAAAGACTCCAGCAACCTGATGCGGAACATCAACAACAGGCTGCGCAAAAATTACAGGATCCTGACAGAGATCAATACCGAAGGTAAGGCTAAAGTTACGCGTGCGAAACTCGATGGCTTGGGTTTTGATTTTGAGTATTTCACGAATCTGAAAATTTATAAGAACGGTTCCGAATACCGGTTTATTTATGATCACGGGTACAGACTTCTGGATGAGGATTTTATCCTGATCGTCCGGAAACAGTCTTAGAACCGATATCAATCTTTACCATTATGAAAGAAATTGTCCTGATTACCGGCGCTAACGGTTTAATTGCAAAGGAATTATCAAAACAGCTTGAAAGTACATACAGTGTCCGGTTCCTGACCCGGAAAAAGAAATATGAAAATGAGTTCGGATGGGATATTGCCAAAGCGACGCTGGATGAGCGGGCTCTTGAAAATGTTTCGCACATCATCCACCTTGCCGGTGCCGGTGTAGCTGAAAAGCGATGGACTGATGAAAGAAAAAAAGAAATCATTTCCAGCCGGGTAGATTCTGCAGGCCTTATTTTAAAAGCCCTGCAAAAAAACAATCAGAAGATCAGATCTTTTGTATCGGCTTCGGGGATCAATTATTACGGAACCGGAACAACGGATAAAATATTTACAGAAAAAGACTTGCCCGGAAAAGATTTCCTCAGTGAAGTTACCGTACTTTGGGAACAGGCTGCCGATGAGTTTAAAAACCATGGGATAACGGAGCGTGTGGTAAAACTGAGAACCGGTGTGGTGCTTTCTGAAAAAGAAGGAGCCCTGAAAAAGATGCTTCCGACCATAAAAGCGGGCATCGGATCCCCTTTGGGCACGGGAAAACAATATATGCCGTGGATTCATATTGAGGATATCTGTTCCATGTATGAGTTTACCCTGAAAAATCCTGATTTAGACGGAGCTTTCAATGCCGTAGCTCCGGAACATGCGACCAACAGAAACCTGACAGAAAAAGCGGCACAGGTCCTGAAAAAGCCGCTGTTCATGCCCAATGTGCCTGCATTTATCCTGAAACTGATCTTCGGCGAACTTTCCGTTGCGGTTCTGGAAGGATCCAGGGCTTCCTGTGAAAAAATAAAAAGCGCAGGGTTTCAGTTTAAATTTCCCGATTTGAAGGAAGCTTTAAAAGATTTATTAAAAAATTAAAATCAAGGTCATACAACAATGATGCACGATACAAAAGAACTATTGAAAAAACGGAAATCCTATCCGATAACTGGTACACGTTAAAAAAAGTAACATTCAATATTCAGAAAAACGACGGAACTTTTGAAGAGCAAAGCCGGGAAGCTTACGATCGCGGCAATGGCGCCGTGATCCTGCTGTATGAAAAAAATGTAAAAAAAGTGATCCTGACGCGTCAGTTCAGGCTCCCTACTTTCATCAACGGAAACCCTACAGGCATGATGATCGAAGCCTGCGCCGGATTGCTGGATAACGATCATCCCGAAGACTGCATCAGGCGCGAGACCGAAGAGGAAACGGGATACCAGATCCGGCACGCTGAAAAAATATTCGAAGCGTATATGTCGCCGGGTTCGGTTACGGAAATCCTTCACTTTTTCATTGCCGAATATTCAGCCGAAATGAAAATAAACGAAGGCGGCGGCCTTGCTGATGAGGGCGAGAACATTGAAGTCATGGAACTATTATTTAAAGATGCCCTGGATATGATTGATTCCGGGGAAATTAAAGATGCCAAAACCATTATGTTGCTGCAACACCTCAGAATAAAAAATATTTTGTAAATTCTGCCGTTTTATAATAAATCCGATTCAATGAAAATCCTATATACCATAAGCCTTTCCGTAGTACTTTCCGCCAGCGGTTTTGCACAGAAAATTACCAAAGCCGGGCCCAGAGACAAAGCCGTGATTGAACATTTCCGCAATGATTATAAAAAGAAAAATTATAAAAAATTTGACGGTGAAATGACGGTGAATGACAAACAGATTGTCTTTGACAAGAAAATTGTTTTCTATGACCCGTCTGACAAAATTACGGCCCTGATCCTGAAAGAAAGGCTGGTTTATCCTCAGCTGCTGACTGATTTCCAGGTAGACCGGTTCGAGAATGAAGACAGTGACAGGACCCAGAAAAGATTTGCCAAGCTGCAGAAAAACTGGAAAGATGCTTTTGAAGTCAACAATATCCGGTTCAGCAATGGTTCGGAACTGGCTTTTCTAAGTACTGATCCTGCGGTGCGAAGGTTCAAAGTCCTGTGTAAAGATCCCAAATTCCCGAATATGATGGCGTACTATTTTGAGCTGACCAATAAGAAAGCGGATAAGAATACTTCCACTGAAGATTTTATCAGAAATGCGAAGCTTACGCATATTTACCAACGGACGGAATAAGAAACCGGCAATAAGTGGCTGACAGCAATCAGCTTCTTTCTGCTGGCCTTACAATCAGAATTTCAAAGTTCAGAAACACATTATTAAATTATTTCACGTAATTATAACTATGAATGCACTTGAAAGGACCGGGAAAAGAAGAACCATCCGGCTGTCGGCAAGTATTCTCCTGCTGTCGGTATGGTCTACTTATTTCTATCAGTCGGTACAGCCTGAGATCAACTTCCCCAAGCTTTTCTCGCAGATCGTGCGGTTTATCCTGACGGTTTTGCTGCTGTTTTTTGTATATAAAGGAAATAAGTGGGCCAGGATCATTGCCCTGATCCTGTTTTCAGCCGGCCTGATCCTTGCTGTAATTGCTGTATTCACGATACCACATCAGTCTTTTAGCACTGAGATCCCATTTTATGTGATGATTATTGTTTATGCGGATACACTGTTTCATTTCGGATTTTCCAGGAGTTTTAAAGCGTTCATGGCTTATCAGAATCATAAAACGGCAAATTCATGAAAAATATTGATCTTACGGA
>JAKOOI010000126.1 GCA_022701475.1 Weeksellaceae bacterium | reverse complement strand
GCTCCGATGGTTTCATAATAACTGTTGAAAACAAAATTATACTGAGGATCAAAAACCTCATACCCTTTCTTATGAGGCTGAAGAACAAAGGTCTCGAAAAACCACGTGCTGTGTCCCAGATGCCATTTCGGCGGGCTTACATCCACCACAGGCTGTACCACATAGTCTTCGATTTCCAGCGGAGCACAGATTTCTTCGGACCGGCGCCGGATTTCCCGGAACCGTTCCAGGATCTGAACGGAAGGAACCACCATTTCTTTACTTTCCATACGTATCTTATCTTATTTTGTTTGACGATGATCAGTCTGCCATATGCTGTCCACGAACCATTTCCGGGAATCCATAATTTCCCCCTTAACGGTAAATCCGGTTTTCTGTGCCAATTCAAGGATATCTTCCATGGAGAATTTCTGTGAGACTTCCATATCGATCACTTCATTTTCGCTGAAAGAGATTTTTTCATCTCCGATATGCACTTCCTGGTCGGCAAGGCTTATCAGAAAGCTCCGGCATGAACCTGTGAGCGGATCATAGGTTTCATAATGCTGGAACTGCCCGGTATTGAAATTACCGTTCAGCTCACGGTTGATTCTTGACAGCAGGTTAAGGTTGAAAGCGGCCGTTATGCCCGTCCTGTCATTGTAGGCTTCCAGCACGGTGTGCGGATTTTTTTTAAGGTCGAATCCCATCAGTACGATATCTTCCGGCTGAAGATGCTCCTGCAGTTCCCTGCAAAATGCTTCCGCTTCTTCCCTGCTCATATTTCCGATATTCCCTCCGAGGAAGAGAATAACTTTTCTTCGCGACGACCGTACGGATGCTTCCTTCAGCATTTCAAAATATTCGCCTTCCAGCGGGAGTACCCGGAGGGAAGGAAGTTCGCGGCTCAAATTCCTTTGAAGGACGGAAAGGATATTTCCTGAGATATCAATCGGAAGATAAGAGAAGTCTGCATTTTTTTCAACCAGATATTTCAGCAGAAAGGTAGATTTCATCGCATCGCCTGCTCCCAGTTCGATCAGGTCGAAAGCTTCGCCATCGGCATTGATCAGTTCTGCAATCTCATCCGTCTTGTGTTTGAAGATGTCCAGCTCACAACGGGTAAGGTAATATTCCGGCATGGCCATAATTTTCTGAAACAGGCGGTCTCCGGTCTTATCGTAAAAATATTTGGAAGACAGGTGTTTCGGAAGGCTTTTCAATCCGGCCAACACATCCTCTAAAAAATGACCGGCAGGATTGCTTCCGTGAGCAGTCTCCGGTTCTTCACTTAATGATGGGTTCATATAAATAGTGCTTGGTGGTAAAAATGCAGCAACTATCTTGCCGACGCCTGATCGTGCTGAAAAAACTATTTATTTATTCTGCATATTTAATCTGATACCAGGATACAGCAAGTGAAACCGCCATCCATTCTCCAGCCCGCTGACATCAGATCCGGAAGCGTAGCTGTTGAAAATGGAAAAGTCGCGAAGATGAATTCAGAATGATGCGGTATAAGATGCAAAGAATTTGACAAGTCAGATCTTAAGAGCGCTGAAAACGATCGCCATTGACCGGTTCACCATGCTATCTCTGATAAAATTCCTGCATATTATCCCCATAAATCATTTAACATCATTTGTATCGTTGCGTTTTTCCAATACCGGATCAGGATTTTTACGTAGTGTAGGAGAAAAACAGCTGGAAGATACCAAGGCTCAAAAATGAGTATACTCCAACATCTCAGAATATATGATGTTCAATATTCAGGCTGCTGAAGATCATCATGCTTTCAGCAGTCCATCATTTTATCTTTGATTCTTTACACCATACGGAACATTTAAATCCTCTCATGCCTTTACTTTCCGATTGTAAATTGAGAATAAATACCACAATTCTGTAAGCTTGGAATGCTCATTGCACTTACAGGGATTATTACAGCCGTTCGAAGGCTGAAAACAGACCACACCAAATAAAATATTATGGAAAAATCAATCACCCGAAGAAATGCAATCGGAAAAATAGCAACGACCCTGGCAGTTGCAGCCGTGGCACCCGGAGCGCTGGCCCAATCCTCTCAGAAACAAAATGTACGCAGCATGACAGGTCCGGACCTTACCGACCCGACTACCAAATATCCAAGGCCTCCTTTTAAAAGTCAGTTCCAGCCATTTCCGGGGCTTGCAAGTAAAATGGAACCGGTTCCGGATCACGGAGAAAAAAGCTATGTAGGATCAGGAAGACTGATGGGAAGAAAAGCGCTGATTACCGGAGGCGATTCAGGAATCGGGCGTGCTGCAGCCATTGCTTATGCACGGGAAGGTGCTGATGTGGCAATCAATTACCTTCCGGAAGAAGAGTCCGATGCGGCAGAAGTAATTGAACTCATCCGGAAAGCAGGACGAAAAGCGTTTGCGATTCCCGGAGACATCCGCAATGAGGAATTCTGCAAGAAGCTGGTAGCCCAGGCAGTACAGCAGTTGGGAGGACTGGATATCCTGATCAACAATGCAGGCCACCAGAAAACCAATGAGTCGATTCTCGATATCAGCACAGAAGCATTTGACAGAACGATGAAAACCAATATCTATGCACCGTTCTGGATTACAAAAGCAGCACTTCCCCACCTGAAACCGGGATCTTCCATTATTGGGCTGTCATCGGTTCAGGCATACGATCCCTCAGAAAATTTATATGACTATGCCCAAACCAAAGCAGCTACCACCAGCTACGTAAAGTCCCTGGCCAAACAACTGGGCCCTAAAGGCATACGCGTAAACGGAGTGGCTCCCGGCCCTGTGTGGACGGCATTGGAAGTGAGCGGAGGACAGACCCAGGAAAACCTGGTTAAATTCGGGGATGATACCCCGCTGGGAAGACCCGGGCAGCCTGCAGAGCTGGCTTCGATTTTTGTACAGCTTGCCGCCAATGATGCCAGCTTTACCACCGGGCACATTTACGGAGCCGCCGGAGGAAGCGGGCAGCCTTAATAGAGACAGTTAATATTAATAACAATCCAAAACCATACGTTATGAACAACAAGATAAAAATCGCCCTGGCCCTGGCAGGAGCAGGAACTTTGCTTTGGCAACTGAGAAAGAAACAGAACGGTAAGAAAAAAGTATTTACAGCCCCCGACGGTAATACGTATAAGGAAAACCAGATGTACCGCACGATTGATAACAAAGTGTATCAGAACGGTAAAGAAATACGGTTTAATACGCCGGTCATTGAACAGCAGGGCATCTCATCACAACAGCACAATGATGCCAACGAGTACAATGCCGGTAAGAATTACCAGAATATCAATAAGAATCCGACCTATCACCAGAAAGGCGTAAGACATCACTAAAAAAGTTATTTTTTGCAGAAACCTCCGGTTGTCATTGTACAGCCGGAGGTTTTTTAATCAGTGCCATTCAATATTATTCTACCGGCTTTGCTGAGATGGCAAAACCACCGCTTCTCGCCATGTTGATCTTAATTTTGGACTTGCTGGTCACCGTCTTTTTGTAGATGTTGTAGCTCTGGGGATTGTTGACATAATCCGCGTCTTTTCCATCTTCATATACCGTTACCTCGTATTTCCTGCCTTTGTCAAGGAATGAGAAATCCACGGTGTACTCACGCTTATTTTCATCGGTAATCCCGCCTACGAACCAGTCTTCGGTACCTTTTGCTTTTCTTGCCGTGATAATGTAGTCTCCCGGCTCAGCAGATAAGATTCTGGTATCGTCCCAGTCGGCAGCAACGTCTTTGATAAACCTGAAGGCGTCTATGTGGCGTTTGTAGTTTTCCGGTAAATCGGCGGCCATCTGCAGTGGCATATACATTACGACATACAGGGCCAGCTGTTTGGCCAGGGTGGTTTTTACGAAACGCTGATCGCCCGGAAAATAGTAATCCAGTCTTGTCTGGAAGATTCCCGGGGTATAGTCCATGGAGCCGCCTATCCAACGGGTGAACGGAAGAATGGTCTGATGATCCGGGTTGTTCCCCTTGAATGCCTCATGCTCGGTTCCGCGGGCTGCTTCGGCAGAAATCCAGTTCGGATAGGTCCTGCTTTCCCCTCCGGGGCGTACCGATTCGTGGCTGTTCACCATAATTTTATAACGGTGTGCTTTTTCGGCAATCCTGTAATAGTGGTTGATGGTCCATTGCGAATAATGATGTTCACCCCGGGGGACCATATCGCCCACGTAACCGGTTTTCACGGCATCATATCCGTATCGGTTCATCAGGCGGAAGGCTTCATCGGCCCAGCGTTCATAGTTGGTAGCGGAGGCAGATGTTTCATGGTGCATAATGAGCTTTATCCCTTTGGAACGGGCATATCCGTTCAGCATTTCAATATCAAAATCCGGATACGGCGTGATGAAATCGAAAACCAATTCTTTATGATGCCCGATCCAGTCTTCCAGCCTACATTCCAGCCTTCGATCAGCAGTCCGCCGAAACCGTTTTCAGCAGCGAAATCAATGTATTCCTTTACTTTTGTCGTATTGGCTGCATGTTTTCCGTTTGGGGTGAGCCTGTTAAAATCCGTTGTGCCGATATGTACATTATTAGCGGTAGCGTAAGCCCACTGTGATTTCCCGATGATCATTTCCCACCATACGCCCATGTATTTGGTCGGGTGAATGTAGGAGGTATCGGTATA
>JAKOOI010000124.1 GCA_022701475.1 Weeksellaceae bacterium | reverse complement strand
AAATGCTTTCAGTCCATTTACTACAGATGTCTGATGATCCGGCTGAAGTTAAAGGTGGATAAGTTTTGGCTAAAGCCGGATATATGCTGCTATAATGACGTCGGGCTGAAGCCCGACGCTATTGATTTGATTAATGCAAAAAATTTAAATTCAGAACACTATAAAGGTAAAAAGACCGTAGAAATCGGCAGCATAAAAATTTGACTCTGTCAAATTCCTTGTGTCTTAAAAACATTGCCTTTTTGCTGATCCCTTGTGCCGTTGCGCTTATCCGAAAGTACATATATATGGGAAGATGGTTGTTTTATATGGAGACTAATCCGGAATACGGGCTGGCGGATTGGACAGATCCCGCAGCTTTTCAATAGGTTTCCATCAAAAAATCCGGACTGGCCGTCCGGATTTTGTATATATTCTTTATTTCTTCAGGTACAGATCGAAATAATCCGTTACCTTCTGCATCAGGTGTACCCGGTCTTTACCGATCACATTATGCGGATGCCCCGGATATACAAAGTAATCCATCTGCACACCGTTATCCACGGCGGACTTGATGAACTTTACCGAATGCTGCCATACCACCACATCGTCCTGTGCCCCATGGATCATCAGCAGCTTCCCTTTCAGGTTCTGTACTTTGTCCAGGAGATTGGCTGCGGCATAACCCTGCGGGTTTTCCTGCGGTGTATCCATATATCTTTCCCCGTACATGATTTCGTACATGCTCCAGTCGATCACCGGGCCTCCGGCAACCCCTACTTTGAATACTTCGGGATGGCGGAGCATAAAACTGGTCGTCATGAATCCGCCAAAGCTCCATCCATGGATCCCCATCCGTTCCGCATCCACGTAAGGAAGGGATTTCAGATAGCTTACGCCTTTCATCTGGTCGTTCATCTCGGTAGTTCCCAGGTTTCTGAAAACAGCCTGTTCAAATTTCAGCCCGCGGTTGGAAGAACCTCTTCCGTCCATGGTGAAGATGATATATCCGTTCTGGGCCATGTATTCATACCAAAGGTTTCCTGAAGCCGGGAAGGTATTGGTCACCAGCTGCAGGTGCGGACCGTTGTACAGATATACGATGACCGGGTATTTTTTATCGGGATCGAAGTTGGTCGGCAGGATGATTTTCCCATATAAAGGAGTTCCGTCATCAGCCTTGAGTTCTACATTCCGGATTCCCGGGCGCTGGTAGTTCTTCAACGGATTCTCAGCGGTGAGAATATTGTCGGCTTTCAGGGTGGCGGTGTTGATGAGGTTGATGGTTCTCGGCGTATTCACATTGCTGTAGGCATCATACAGGTAATTGCCGTCGCTGCTCAGGATTCCGGTATGCACGCCCGGCGCATTATCAAGGCGCTGCATTTTAAAATTCGTCCAGTTGATCCTGTACAGATGCTTTTCCAGCGGGGTTTCCTTGGTAGCGGCAAAATAAATTTCCTTTTTCTTTTCATTGAATCCCAGCACATCGCTCACCAGCCATTCGCCTTTCGTGATCTGGGCCACCAGCCCTTTTTCCAGGCTGTAGTGGAACAGGTGGTTATAGCCGGTTCTCTGGCTCTGCCAGATGAATTCCGTATTCGAATTCGGGAAAAAAGTAAGCGGGTGCTGCGGTTCCACGTATTTATCGCTGGTTTCCTCGAACAGGGTTTTGACAAAGTTCCCGGTAGCGGCATCATACTGATTCATTTTCAGATGGTTCTGCCCTCTGTTCAGGACGCCTACGAAGATGTATTTTGAATCCGGGCTCCAGGTTACCGCCGTCAGGTACTGGTCTTTTTCACCCTCCGTTCTCAAAAAGACTTTCGTCTGGGTACGGATATTGAAGACACCAAGCGTTACCTGATGGGAAGCCTGTCCTGCCATCGGGTATTTGATGTTATGATTGGCTGCGGGTGTTAACGACCAGTCGATAATCGGGTAATCCGCAACCATGCTCTGGTCCATCCGGTAGAAAGCTACACTTTCGGAATTGGGGGCCGGAAAAATTCCGGTATCGATGCCGAATTCATTCCGGTGGACATTCGAAGCGCCGTTCAGGATATTTTCATCCGTATCATTGGTTACGGCTATTGTTTTTCCGTTTCTGTTGACAAAGAGGTTATTCTTTACGGTAAAGGCAACGGTCTGGTTGTCGCCGAAGACTTTCGTATTGGAGGCCTCTTTGTCCATATTCACTGTATTCTTCACTTTCCAGTCGGTTCCGGATTTTTCCGCCCACATCATCTGATCGCCTGCCGTGAAATAGCCCTTGGAATTACCGGTAAAGCGGATCTGCGGAACGGCCTTCAGTTTCTGGCCGGTCAGGTTTTTATTGAGCTGGGTAAGGGAAACCAGGGTATCTTTTTTACTGGTCTTCAGATCGGTAATCAGGTAACCGCCCTTTACGGCCTGAATGTAGGATTTTCCGTCCGCCGACCATGAAAACTGCGGGATATTTTTGATGGCAAGATTGGTCCTCAGGCCATTGACAGCCTCTGCCATGGTAAATTTCTGGGTCTGGGCCGTTGCCGTACCTCCCAACGCCAGCATCAGTAAAGAAAACGTATATAATTTCATGAATCCAATTTGAATCCCCAAAAATAAGAAATAAAAGCCATCGTCCGGAAAATGCTGAAATAAAAGAGCTTCGATGTGGTATACGGAATACGGGAACAGGAAAATTCATCGTTATGAAAGCCTTCATCGCCGTTCATCGTACGGTTTCGGCAAGTCTTGGTTTGCTTTTTGCAACGCTCAATATACCAAATATTTAAACAAAATAAAATGATCTCAGTTCTCCATGATTCCCCGGAAAATGTGGCCGCCTTCTATACATTGGGCAAAACCACCAAAGAAGAATTTGAAAACCTTGT
>JAKOOI010000122.1 GCA_022701475.1 Weeksellaceae bacterium | reverse complement strand
CCAAGGTTTTTCCAGAAAATCTATGCCGGCGTGCTGGAAAAGGCGGAAGAAGGTCCGGCAATGAAGAAAAAAATATTCGGCTGGGCACTGGAAACGGGCTGGCAGACCGCTGAGTTGCGGAGAGCGGAAAAACCGGTTCCGTTTGCACTGAAAATAAAAGAATCTGTTGCTGAATTATTGGTTTTCAGCAAAATCAAGCAAAAAATGGGCGGAAGGCTATGGTTTCTTCCCTGCGGCGGAGCTTCCCTGTCTCCTGAAGTCACCCGCTTTTTTGAATCGGCGGGAATCCATGTTACGGTAGGCTACGGGCTTACCGAGACGACTGCCACACTGACCTTGTTCCCATTTACCCGTTTTAAGCACGGTACCAGTGGAAAAGCGCTTCCGGGTGTGGAACTCAGGATCGGCGAGGGCGGCGAAATCCAGGCCCGCGGAAACGGGATTATGAAAGGGTATTACAACAGGCCGGAAGAAACACAAAAAGTATTTACCGCAGACGGGTGGTTCAAAACCGGGGATGCCGGAACTATTGATGAATACGGAAACCTCACCATAACCGACCGGCTGAAGGACCTGATGAAAACCTCCAATGGCAAATACATTGCTCCCCAGCAGATTGAAAATCTTCTCACGAACAACAATTTTATCCAGCAGATTGTCCTGATTGCCGAAGGACGACAGTTTGTCTCAGCACTCATTGTCCCGAATTTTGATTTCCTCCGGGATTTTGCAAAGAAAAACAACATCAGTACCGATGATTGGGGGAAAACCGTAAAGGATGATAAAGTGAAAGCTTTCTATAAAGAGAAAATCAGTGAGCTCCAGGCAGAACTTTCGGAATTTGAAAAAGTGAAGAAATTTACCCTGATGCCCGCGGAATTTGACATCAACACAGGGGAGATCACGCCCACCTTGAAAGTGAAAAGAAATGTGGTGCTGAAAAAGTATGCGGATCTGATTGAAGAGATGTACTGAACCCTGATTGAACGGAATTTAGAAGTTTTTATGATGAAACTGCCGGTGTTGCGGAAATAAACCGTACAACCGGGAAAGTCTGTAAATAGGACGGCGCATACGGAATGTAGTATTTCCGTCTCACCGGAAACATGAAGATGATATCGTAGAAGAGCATTCAGAAGGTATTAAAGATCTTACTGAATAAGATTAAAAATAAAGTTTATTAATTAAACTAACGTATGACAACAACACAGGAATTTTTAGGAAAAAAAGAAGCATCGGTAAACAACCGGACGGTTTCAGAGAGCTGTCCGTCCAATATAGCCCTGATCAAATATTGGGGGAAATACGACAACCAGATTCCGGCCAACCCGAGTATCAGCTACACCCTGAACCAATGCAGGACCAACACCACAATAGAATTCCTGGCCGGTGAGCCGTTTTCCGTACAGACCTTTCTGTCCGGTAACGAAGAGGTAAAGTTCGCTGAAAAAATCGGAAAATATTTCAGGAATATCGAGCAGTACCTTCCCTGGATCCTGCAGGGAAAATACATCATCCGTACGGAAAATACGTTCCCGCACAGTTCCGGTATTGCCAGTTCGGCTTCCGGCTTCGGAGCGATTGCCAAATGCCTGATGAGCCTGGATGAAAGTTTTTCAGGAGAAATGACTGGTGAGGAATCCCTGAGGAAAGCCTCCTTTTTAGCAAGGCTGGGAAGCGGAAGTGCCTGCAGAAGCCTCTACGATGGACTCGTGGTCTGGGGAGAATCTCAGGTAAGGGGAAGTTCCGATCTTTTCGCCGTGAAATATCCGGATGAGGAAATCCATGAAATTTTTAAAGATTTCAATGACTGGGTACTGCTGATCCATGAAGGGCAGAAAAGCGTATCTTCCACCGTAGGCCACGGACTGATGAATACCCATCCGTATGCCGACCGCCGTTTTCAGGAAGCACGGGAAAATTTCGGTCCCATGAAGGAAATCCTGGCTGCAGGAGATATGGAACGTTTCATTAAACTGGTGGAACATGAAGCCCTGACGCTGCATGCCATGATGATGATGAGCGATCCTGCGTTCATCCTGATGAAAACCGGAACCCTGGAGGTCATCAATAAAATCTGGGATTTCAGGAGGGAAACCGGCCTGCCGCTGTTCTTTACACTGGATGCCGGTGCCAATGTCCATCTGCTGTTCCCGAATGACGGTTCCGAAGACCGGATCAGTTCTTTTATAGAAACGGAACTGCTGCAGTACACCCAGAAAAACGGGATAGTGAAGGATGTCATGAAATTTTAATAAGCAAGAAAATTAAGATACAGAAAGCGGACAAAAGTCCGCTTTTATTGTAAAATTGAGAATGTATATTTTTCTCCGGATACTGTGGCTGGTCAGGTGAATTCCGTGGTTTAATCTTCAGTAACCACCTTGTCCCGTTCGCCGTCTTCTTCCTTGCCTTCCCGGATCATTTCTTCCGCTTCCGCCTTTTCCTCGTGCGTGGCACCGTCAATTCTTTCTTCCTGCTCATGGTTCTCATGGTCTATGTAAAACTCGCAGTATACCGGAAGATGGTCGGAACCGAAATTCCCCAATGTCTTCAGTTCTTCGATAAAGATATTTTCACTATGGAACATAAGATCGATCGGGAACCGCAGCAGCTTATACCGGGCATGGAAGGTAGAGACAAAAGACCTTCCGATTCTGGGATCGATCAGATGGCTCGTCTTCCTGAACAGGATGGAAGATTTAGACCATGCCACATTATTGAAATCGCCGACTACAATGACAGGATCTTTAAGTTCAGTAACCCGTTTTGCCGTACTCAGCAGGTCGCCGTCCCTTTCCTTGGAGGTTTCTTCCTCAGTAGGGCTCGGCGGGGGCGGATGGACTCCGAAGAAAATAAATCTAAACCCGTCTTCCGTTTTCATGTGGGCTTCAATAGACGGAATGTCATCAGCCACAAAAAAATGGGTCTTTGCCGATTCCAGCTTCACCCTGGAATAAAAATGCATCCCGTACGTATTTTCAAGCGTTACTTT
>JAKOOI010000074.1 GCA_022701475.1 Weeksellaceae bacterium | reverse complement strand
GGAAACATCAAAATAAAACATATATTATAAACCGGTAAATTTTAGTAAATTTGCCCACTTAATTAATCAACGATATTGAGATAATACAATGAGCCAGTTTAAAGAATACAAAAACCTCAACCTTATTGATGTAGCCGAGAACATCGCGGAATTCTGGAAACAGAACAACACCTTCAATAAAAGCGTTGAGATTCGTGAGGGGCAACCTGAATTCGTTTTTTATGAAGGTCCGCCTTCTGCGAATGGTATGCCCGGGATTCACCACGTTATGGCCAGGGCATTAAAGGATATTTTCTGTCGTTACCAGACCCAGAACGGAAAGCAGGTCTTCCGTAAAGCGGGCTGGGATACCCACGGACTTCCGGTAGAGCTTGGTGTGGAAAAAGAATTAGGAATCACTAAAGAAGACATTGGCAAAAAGATTTCGATTGAGGATTACAACAAAGCCTGCCGTGAAGCGGTCATGCGCTACACCGGTGTATGGAATGACCTGACCGAGAAAATCGGGTATTGGGTGGACCTTGAGGATCCGTACATTACCTACAAATCCAAATATATGGAAACGGTATGGTGGCTGCTGAAGGAACTGTACAATAAGAAACTGCTGTACAAAGGATACACCATCCAACCCTATTCCCCAAAGGCGGGAACCGGGCTTTCTTCCCATGAGCTGAACCAGCCGGGAACCTACCGTGACGTTTCCGATACCACCGTGGTAGCCCAGTTCAAAGTAAAAAAAGAGTCTTCCGAACTGTTCAGTGACGTGGAAGGCGATGTTCATATCCTTGCCTGGACGACCACTCCGTGGACGCTTCCTTCCAACACCGCACTGACGGTAGGAAGAGACATTGAATATGTGCTGGTTAAAACGTTCAACCAGTATACTTTTGAACCGGTAAACGTTGTTTTGTCCAGCGTTTTATTACCTAAAGTTTTCGGTAAAAAATTCGCTGAGGGCACAGATGAAGATTTTGCGAATTATTCCGCAGACAGCAAAACGATTCCGTTCAGCATCCTGAAAGAATTTATCGGAGAAAAACTGGTGAATACCCGATATGAGCAGCTTGTTCCATGGTTCACACCGAATGACCATCCTGAAAATGCGTTCAGGGTAATCTTAGGGGATTTCGTAACCACGGAAGACGGTACGGGAATCGTTCACACGGCTCCTACGTTTGGTGCGGATGATGCCAGGGTTGCCAAAATGGCCCGGCCGGAAATTCCGCCGATGCTGGTGAAAGATGAAAATGACAACCTGGTTCCGCTGGTGGATCTTCAGGGAAAATTCATCAAAGGAGAACATGTTCCGGAATTATTTTCAGGGAAATACATCAAGAACGAATACTACGACGAAGGCACTGCCCCGGAAAAATCCTGGGATGTGGAGCTGGCTATCCTGCTGAAAACAGAAAACAAAGCATTTAAGGTAGAAAAATACGTCCACAGCTACCCGCACTGCTGGAGAACCGATAAGCCGGTATTGTATTACCCGCTGGATTCCTGGTTCGTGAAAATGACCGCCGTAAAAGACCGGTTGGTCAACCTGAACAAAGAGATCAACTGGAAGCCGAAAGCTACCGGGGAAGGCCGTTTTGCCAACTGGCTGGAAAATGTGAACGACTGGAATTTATCCCGTTCAAGATACTGGGGCATCCCGTTGCCGATCTGGCGGACTGACCCTTCAACAGGCTCAGGGCAGGCAGAAGAAAAAATCATCGGATCGGTAGAAGAACTCTACCATGAGATCGAAAAATCCGTGGCCGCAGGGCTGATGAAAGAAAACCCGTTCAGCGGCTTTACTGCCGGCGATATGTCTGAACATAACTACTCGCTGGTAGACCTTCATAAAAATGTAGTGGACAAGGTAATACTGGTTTCGGATTCAGGACAGCCGATGAAGCGTGAAAGCGACCTGATCGACGTGTGGTTCGATTCTGGAGCCATGCCATATGCACAACTTCATTATCCTTTTGAAAATAAAGAATTAATCGACAGCCATAAAGCGTTCCCTGCCGATTTTATCGCAGAAGGCGTTGACCAGACCCGCGGTTGGTTCTATACCCTTCACGCAATCGGAACCGCTGTATTCGATTCGGTGGCTTATAAAAACGTAATGAGTAATGGTCTTGTACTGGACAAGAACGGCCAGAAGATGTCCAAGCGTTTAGGAAACGCCGTGGACCCGTTTGAAACCCTTTCGGTTTACGGACCGGATGCCACACGATGGTATATGATCTCCAATGCCAATCCATGGGAGAACCTTAAATTTGACATTGAGGGCATCGACGAAGTGAGAAGGAAATTCTTCGGAACATTGTATAATACCTATTCTTTCTTTGTGCTGTATGCCAACGTAGACGGATTTACTTATTCCGAGAAAGAAGTGGAAAACCGTCCGGAAATCGACCGTTGGATTTTATCGGAACTGAACTTGCTGATCAGGGAAGTGAAAGCCTTCTATGAAGATTACGAACCGACAAGAATAGC
This sequence comes from Weeksellaceae bacterium, assembly GCA_022701475.1. Taxonomy (GTDB): domain Bacteria; phylum Bacteroidota; class Bacteroidia; order Flavobacteriales; family Weeksellaceae; genus Chryseobacterium. Next base: position 3,591 of record JAKOOI010000074.1, on the reverse strand, counting down.
CCGGGCCATCAATACTTTTGTGAATGACAACCTGAGCAACTGGTATGTAAGGCTGTGCAGGAGGCGATTCTGGAAAGGCGATTATTCAGAAGATAAAATCTCCGCTTACCAGACTTTATACACCTGTCTCGAAACGGTGGCCAGATTATCGGCACCGATCGCCCCGTTCTTCATGGACCAGCTGTACCAGGACCTGAATACAGTTACCGGAAGAAGCACCGGCGAATCGGTTCACCTCACGGATTTTCCGGTAGCCGATGAAAGCCTGATCGATCAGGACCTGGTAGAAAAAACCCACCTGGCCCAGAACATTACCAGCATGGTATTTTCATTGAGAAAAAAAGAAAATGTAAAGGTACGCCAGCCTTTGCAGAAGGTCCTGATCCCTGTTCTGGATGCTAAAACAGAACAACAGATCCTGGCTGTAGCCGACCTGATCAGACAGGAGGTGAATGTAAAGGAGCTCCAGCTGATCAACGCAGAAGAGGCTTCCCACCTGATCGTAAAACAGATCAAACCGAACTTCAAGGCTTTAGGTCCCAAGTTAGGAAAAGACATGAAAACCGTAGGCGGTGCCATTGCAGCATTTACGGCAGAACAGATTGCCGAGCTTGAAAAAGAAGGGAGGATTGAGGTGCAGGGTTATGAGATTACACCGGAAGATGTGGAAATTTCTACCAAAGACATCCCCGGATGGACGGTGACTTCCGACGGAAAAACCACTGTGGCACTAGATTTGAAGCTAACAGAAGAGTTAAAATCTGAAGGCATTGCCCGGGAACTGATCAACAGGATTCAGAACCTGAGAAAAGAGAAAAATTTTGAATTGACAGACCGTATAATGATCTCATTGGAAGAGGGTTGCCCATTCCTTGAAGACATTAAAAAAAATGAAGAATATATTTCTTCCGAAGTCTTGTCAGATAAAATAGAAATCGTATCTTCACTCTCAAATTTTAACGAAATCGAAATCGATGAAGTTAATTTTAAGATAAATGTTGAAAGAATTAACAAATAGTTAACCTTTTCCACATTCCAGTCCACAATTTATTAAACTAGAGAAAACATGATTATGTCAGACGAAAGAGTAAGATACAGTGATGCCGATTTACAGGAGTTCAAATCCATCATTAAAGAAAAAATAGAAAAAGCGGAAAATGACCTTAAGCTGATCCGTGAAAGCTTCATCAACGATCAGAATAACGGTACCGATGATACTTCCCCGACCTTTAAAGCCTTTGAAGAAGGAGCGGAAACCCTGAGCAAGGAGCAGAATTCTATTTTAGCAGGAAGACAGGAGAAATTCTTACGGGATCTTAAAAACGCGCTGATCAGAATCGAGAACAAGACCTATGGTGTCTGCAGGGTAACCGGAAAGCTGATTCCCAAAGAAAGGCTTTTCGCCGTGCCTCATGCTACCTTGAGCATTGAAGCGAAAAACATGCAGAAATAACCGTCCGGTTAATAAAATAAATTCAGGTTTATATTGTATTTTTGTAAAATACTTATAAACCTGAATTTTTAGTATATACCCATGAGCGGATTTTTGGTTTTACTCGTCATTATTTTAGCCATAGCGGCATTCGTATACAGAGACCGGATCAGAAACCGATTCTTCCCCGGCCCCGGAAAAAATTATACGATTGATGACCGGTTCAATTCAGAAAAACGGGAAAGGGAAAAAGAAATCGACAGGCTTTTGGGCAAAATGGGCAGGAACGGAATCAAAGACCTTTCAGCCAAGGACCGGAAAAGACTCGACGAACTGTCTAAAAAGTGAAAATTTATATACAATGGAATCCATTATTGTCCACACCAAAAATGCCATGGAGCTGAGTGCGCTGAAGAGCGTACTGAAAGAAATGAATATCAAATTCGAAAAATTCCATACCAAAAACACCCATCATAACGAGAAGACGATTAAAAAGATCGTTGACCGGAAGAATGAGAAAATAGGAAAACCGACAAAACCTAAAGGACTGTAATGAAAAAGATTGCATTTGTCACCCTTCTTATTTTACTGGTCGACCAGGCTTCAAAGATTTATGTCAAAACCCATTTTAACCTTAACGACAGCATATCAGTGCTGCCCGGTTTTAAAATGACATTTGTGGAAAACCCGGGAATGGCTTACGGGCTTCACTTCGGCGGTGTGATCGGAAAATATTTCCTTGTTATCGTAAGGGTATTCCTTATCGGAGGAATGATTTACCTGTTTAAAAAGTGGCTGGAACGAAGGGAATCCAACTACCTGCTGATCCCGATGGCCATGATCTTCGCAGGTGCCATCGGCAATCTGATCGACGGAATGTTTTACGGGCTGATCTTTGACAGCGGAACCATTTACGACGCAAGCATCGACCGCTGGATTGGCTATGACGGTATTTCAAAACTGACCTCCTTCGGCCAGGGCTACTCTACTTTCATGAGAGGCTGCGTGGTAGATATGCTGCATTTCCCGCTGGTAGACTGGAATGTTCCTGAAAGCTGGCCCCTGATCGGCGGAAAGCATATCGAGTTTTTCAAATACATCTTCAACGTGGCTGACTCCGCAATTACCGTAGGTGCCGTCCTGTTGCTGATCTTCCGGAAAAAAGCCTTCCCGAACGGACTGGAATTCTAGACGTTTATACCCGATGAAAAAACTGATAAAAAAAGCAGTACAACTTTTCCTGCTCCTTCTGGTGGCAGGAATTGTTTTTATTGCCTGGGCCAATTACAGCATGAAGAGAAATACAGAGGATTTCCTCTTCTCCAATGTTGCGGAAATTCCGGAGACCAAAACAGCCTTGCTGCTGGGAACCAGCAAGACACTCGGTAACGGCCAGCCCAATGCCTATTTTTACAACAGGATACTTGCTGCCGCCGAACTCTACCGGAGTGGTAAAATACAGTACCTTATCGTAAGCGGCGATAACAGCAGGAAAGACTACAACGAACCGGAAGACATGCAGAAAGCCCTCATGGAACGCGGCGTTCCGGAAGACCGTATCTTCCTCGACTTTGCCGGATTCAGGACCCTGGATTCCGTAGTGAGGGCAAAAGAAATTTTCGGCCAGCATAAGATCATCATCGTTTCCCAGCAATTCCACAATGAAAGGGCCGTATTCCTGGCACAGCAGAACGGTATGGAGGCTTACGGATTCAATGCGGAGGATGTCAACCAATATGCAGGCTTTAAGACCAATGTGAGGGAATATTTGGCTAAAACAAAAGCTTATCTGGATCTTATTACCGGCGTTGAGCCGAAATTCGGCGGAAAGAAAATTCAGATTCCTTAGATCATTCAGTACGTGATGTATCGTCCGGATGGTAAAACAGCATTCAGACTGATCCTGCTGAAGGCCATTCTGTTTTCGCTGTATAAAATATCCGCAAATAAGTTTCACAGTTGCCGGGACAGGAGAAGAATTCCCTAAATTTGCAGTTCATTAATTTTTAAAATATCATTTAGACAATGTCAAGAATCCTTACCGGCATTCAAGCCACCGGAACCCCGCACCTTGGGAATCTACTGGGTGCCATTATTCCTGCAATTGAGCTCTCAAAGCAGGAAGGAAACGAATCATTCCTGTTTATTGCGAATCTTCA
>JAKOOI010000064.1 GCA_022701475.1 Weeksellaceae bacterium | reverse complement strand
TGCGAAAGGCTTTGTTAATGTTCCCAGCAATTCGATTGGCAACATGATGAACTTCATCGGCACAGGTACACCCGGCATCCAGAAAATGTGCTTCCAATAGTCTTTATTTCCTGAGAAAGTAGTGATTAAATACGTCAGGATCGCCAGGAAGAAGGTCATGGTGATATTTCCGGTAACATTAATCCCGAAAGGCATCAGACCTAATACGTTGAGAAGAAGGATAAAGAAAAATACCGTCAGAAGATATCCCATATACCTCTTGTATTTATGTCCGATATTTGGAATCGCCACTTCATCTCTTACAAAGATTACCAATGGTTCCAGGAATTTAGTGGCACCTGTAGGAATCTGAGACTTTTTATAAGACCTTGCCATTCCGGTAAAAAGGACAAGCATCACTAATGCAACCAGGAAGATAATCAGCACGCTTTTGGTGATTGACAGATCCAGCGGTTTTTCATTCGTCGGATGCCCGTCTTTATCAAAAGACAAAGTTCCGGCTGCATCCGTCTTATAAATTTTTTCGTGGTGCAATTTATAGTAAGACCCATCCACTTCTGTAGTTTCGCCGTGCATGAATCCTTCTTTGCTGTTGCTCATGAAAGCGTGGAAGCCATTATCATAAAAAATAACCGGTAGCGGAAACCCGATGTGGTGACCTTCTTTGTTTACCATCAATGTGAAGTCATGAGCATCCAGTAAGTGATGATCGATAAATTCCTTATTTTCTTTAGTTACCCTGTCTTTTTCGGAAAGCGCTGTGGCCGGAGCCGTTTCAGCGTTCGCTTCACCGTGCTGGGCAGATACTAAGTTCAATACAAAAATACTGTAGAATAAAACTGCGAATTTCTTAAACATTGATAGGTTTTTTTCGTTGTGCAAAAATATAATAATTTTTTCGAGTTCCAATAAATATTTTTACTGTTTTTTGTCATGATTGATGAGCCGGATCGCATAGTAGGTAAGCAGCGCTGTCAGAACAAAATACGGCAGAATGAAATGAAATTTATAGTCGGGAATTACGTCAAAATTCAGCTTTTTCCGGATCAGGTACATCAATCCGAACTTTAAAAGGATCAGACCGATTACTGAAAGCCCTAAAAACTGAGGTGCTATCCTGTTGATCAGAATGACCAGCGTGATCATCATCATAAACATCACGCTCAGGAAAAGGTAAAACTTCACGATCACGATCTCATCCAGGTGAAAAACAAATTTCCACAGTGAAAAATGGATCAGGAATGTAAGGAAAAACAGTACGGTGACCAGGATGTTGGGATTAATTTTCATACCAAGCTTTTATGCCTAACATTCATTAGGCTTTTTTTAATGTACCGCAAAAATATACTTTTTCCCTGGGATTACCGCATCATTTGATTTTTATCATCCTTTCGGGATTTCCGTCTCTATAATATTACGTGCAGAAGTCTTGGATATTCTAAAAATTCCTTATTTTTGCAGACCTATAATTTACAATACATATGTTTAATAGCTTACAGGATAAATTAGACAAAGCGCTTCACAATATTTCCGGAAGAGGAAAAATCACGGAAATCAATGTAGCGGAGACCGTAAAAGAAATTCGCAGAGCATTGGTGGATGCCGATGTTAATTATAAAGTGGCCAAGGACCTTACCAAAAGGGTTCAGGATAAAGCCTTGGGGCAGGATGTCCTCACTTCCCTGACCCCGGGACAGCTGATGACCAAAATCGTCCACGACGAACTGGTAGACCTCATGGGCGGTTCGCAGGAAGGCATCAACCTTTCGGGTAAACCTTCCGTGATCCTGATTGCAGGACTCCAGGGTTCCGGTAAGACCACTTTCTCCGGGAAGCTCGCCCATTACCTGAAGACCAAAAGAAATAAAAAACCATTGCTGGTAGCCTGTGACGTTTACCGTCCTGCCGCCATCGACCAGCTTAAAGTACTGGGCGGACAGATCGGGGTTCCGGTATTTACGGAAGAGGGATCCACCAACCCGTCCACCATTGCCGAGAATGCCATCAGTTTTGCAAAATCCAACGGGCATGACGTCGTGATTGTGGATACGGCAGGGCGTCTGGCGATTGATGAGCAGATGATGAACGAGATCAAATCGGTTCATTACTTCATCAAACCAAATGAAACCCTGTTCGTGGTAGATTCCATGACCGGCCAGGATGCGGTAAATACGGCCAAAGCCTTTAATGAAGCCCTGAACTTTGACGGGGTCGTCCTTACCAAACTGGACGGTGATACCCGTGGCGGAGCCGCACTGACGATCCGTTCCGTGGTGGAAAAGCCGATCAAGTTTATTTCCACCGGTGAAAAAATGGAAGCCCTCGATCTTTTCTATCCGGAAAGGATGGCCGACAGGATCCTTGGAATGGGAGACGTTGTTTCCCTGGTGGAAAGAGCACAGGAGCAGTTTGACGAGGAAGAGGCTAAAAAACTCCATAAAAAAATCGCCAAGAACGAATTCGGTTTCGACGATTTCCTGAAGCAGATCAACCAGATCAAAAAGATGGGGAATATGAAGGACCTGATGGGAATGATTCCGGGTGTCGGGAAAGCGATCAAGGACGTGGAGATCAGTGATGACGCTTTCAAGCATATCGAGGCCATCATCTACTCCATGACTCCGGACGAAAGAAGAAGGCCTTCCATCATCAATACCCAGAGAAAAAACAGGATCGCCAAAGGATCGGGAAGAAAAATTGAAGACGTGAATGCTTTGATGAAACAGTTTGACCAGATGGGGAAAATGATGAAAATGATGCAGGGCCCGCAGGGAAAACAGATGATGCAGATGATGAGCAAGATGCCGAATATGCCGGGCATGGGCGGAATGTTCGGAAAATAAAAGATCATAACGTTACCAAACATTAAAATCTAAATCATATGGAACTTCACGAAAAACAAGGGTATTACCCTCAGCCTTACCGGTCTGAAAAGAAAGTGGCTGCCGGCATTTTAGGATTGCTGCTTGGCACTCTTGCCATTCATAAATTTTATCTCGGTTATACCAAAGCAGGCATTATCCAGCTGGTATTGGGTATTGTGACCTGTGGACTGGCGGGTATCGTAGGCTTTATTGAGGGGATTATCTATCTTACCAAATCCGATGAGGAATTCGACAGAACCTATGTCCAGAATCAGAAAGAATGGTTTTAACCTGTGAAAAATATGGATATAAAAAGAACCGGCTCCTGATGGAGCCGGTTCTTTTTATATCCATATTTTTCACAGGTTAAAACCATTCTTTCTGATTCTGGACATAGGTTCTGTCGAATTCCTCATCGGATTTGGTAAGATA
>JAKOOI010000062.1 GCA_022701475.1 Weeksellaceae bacterium | reverse complement strand
CTTCGCTCCGGTCACCGGCAGCCGTCCTGGCATTAGCAATGTGGACTGCCATCGTATAGGCCGGAAGCCGGAACACCGCTTCCGCAATACCGTTGAGGCCTACGCTGCCGAGCAGGGGAATGCTGTTGATCCTGTTCAGGGCGTTGATGGCCGGATGGTGCCCTGCTCCTTTTGCATCATCTTCCCAGAGTGTGAAAGAAACCTGCATCTTGAACATTTCCACGCAATAAGCCCTGGCGATAACGGTGTCGCGGTAACTCAGCTTTTTTCCCTTCGGGATCGGCCTGTAATTGACATCCAGCAGCTCTACTTTAGAGATGGCAGGTTTTCCGGCCCGCTGCGGACGGACGGTAAGCTCACCTTCGCGGTCTCCCTGCCGCACTACGATCCTGATTCCTTTGTGCAGCAGGCTCTTCTGGCCGAAAGTATAAGGCACGGTTTCCCCTTCCTTGTCATTCCGGGCCCTCTTCCATCCGCTCCTTGTCTGTACCATGATTCCCCATTCCGTTTTCATCGGCTGCAGGGGATTTTTACCGGCCTCTGAAGGAGTCGTCAGCCAGTCAGTTTCAACTGTAGAAACCGAATACCATTCCTTCTGCCCGATGACCGGACGGGGATTTCCTGTTATGATTAATTTTTTCATCGTAAAGGTGTTTTTTTTATTCACAGATTTCTATATCACCGGACTGCAGCTCCCGGAACCGGTGGTCATCCAGCAACGGATTGATGAGATACTGCTCTTTGGCATCGGCATTTTTAAGGTTGTGTATACCCAGGGAAGCGGTCTGGCCGTGAGCTTTTATGGTAACGGTTCCGCCGACAGTACATTTCAGCTCCGAAACCTCCGTCACACAGGCTTTTCCCATGACCTTTACCTTTTCATAGGTATTCTGCCATTTTCCGGCAGGTGCAAAGATACAGGGCAGGTATCCTCCAGCAGACGGTTTCAGACGGCATTGCCCGAAGCTGTCACCGGGCGGACTGAACTGTACATCATCTTCCGTAACCGCCAGGAAGTCCGGCTGTGTGTCCTCGTCATTCCAGTAATGCTTGCGGTGCGAGGTCACCTTAAATTGCGGGAACAGGCTGCCCTGGTCGCACATGGCCCTGCCTTTCTGTATGACCAGGTGCATGTTTTTGTAATCGGATTTTTCTGACATCTTTGTTGTGGTTATGGATTAAATACCTAAAATAATGGAATGCTCTGTTTTTTATTCTAAAACTCTGATTTCAAACGGCAAAAATTACCGGCAGCTGCTTATGTCCTGTCATTACTAAAAGTCCTCTGTTTTTTCCAATATAAAAACTTCCTTCTCGGTATTTCCATGGATCAGGTGACTGAAAACCGCTTCAACCTTCAACAGGGAATACGTTTTACTGCTGAAAACATATTCCGCCGAATGGATGCAGTCTATGGAAGTTGCGCATACGGGAAACACGGGATCATATGCGGCTCCACCCTGCAGCTCCTCCGCGCTTCTGTGGTCACAGGAATTTCCTTCCTGCCGGATTCTGATCAGCGGGTCTTCCGGATGATCTTTCCGGCAAAGGATATTCTGCAGTTCAAAACGGACCGGCTCAGCATTGGAAAACCAGGGATAAAAAGCGGTATACACCGGGGAATGCGTCCAGTCACCGAATTTCACCCGGTAAAAACTGCCGAATGCGAAAGCACAGAACAGCGTCCTTCCGAATTTCCTGGAGATTTCATCCGGAACAGCAAGGGTATCCTTAAAACCGCTGATGTACTCCAAACTGAAAGGGTCTGAAAAATACTGCCGCAGCGCTTCCAGTTTCTCCGCAGCAGATCCCGGTTCCCTGGTACATTCAACTTTTAGAAGTTCACCCTCCGGTCCGATGACAAGTCTTACAGGATAGATCATTCCGATACAGCGGGCAGACAGTTCCGAAACTTTCGTGTCTGAAGGCTCGCCGTTTTTCCTGAAATCAGAGAATGTACAGAGAAAATGCCGGTTGCCGTTTTTTTCTTTCTCAAAATTAAGGCGGATGGTATAAGTAAAGGTATCCTTGCATTGATCATTAAAAGAAACGGTATGGGAAGCCCGGAAAGTGCCGCTCCACAAATTGTAGGCGAATGAATACCTGCCCTCTTCCGGGAAACCATAGCAGCTGTCATTATTATTTCTGATCCGGAAATTCATTTCTGTAATTTCTTTTCCGTAAGGAGCGAAAATCCGGTTTCCTTCAATTACATCACTGCCATAACGTTCCGTAACGGGACAATGCTCGTTATGAAAATCTTTAAGATATATGGGATTCTCAATATGAAGCTGATCACTGATTTCCTTAAAGGTCTGCCCGGGCTGAACTGGATACATCATCATAGGCGTGTGTTTTTTATCATACAATAATAAAAAATTAATTCATAAAGCCCTCAACAGAAACTGTTAAATTTTCAAAAACCATCCTGTACAATTCCCCACTTAGTAAAAATCAACAGGACCGTAAACAGGGCTTGTCTGAAAGCTGAATAATTTATCTGTATTTAGTGAAATAATAAACTACTCTGCCAGTCTCCTGTATCTTCTTTCCAACAGGTTCCGGATAAGGAAACCCAGGTATACACCGGAAGTATTCAGGAGGATGTCATCCACTTCAAAAATCCCCATCCGGGTAAAATACTGAAGTCCTTCCACAATGGTAATGGCTGAAACGAAAGTGAAAAGCAACTGCCTGAGCTCCATGAGCTTTGGGAAAACCCACCCCAGAAACCCGAAAGGCATAAACATGATCACATTACCGGCAACAATAGTGACCATCTGCTTCCATGAAGTACAGCCTTTGATGAAATCAATGGTGGAGAGTACCGGCCGTATGGTCAGCAGGTTGTCTTCAAGCCGGGTCCTTCCCATCCCGAGAAACATCAGGTACAGAAGGAACAAAGTATAAGGAAAAATGATGATCCGGTAAAATTTCTTTATCATCAACAGCCGTTTTATTCGTTTCAAAAATAGTAAATTTGTATCTTAAACCATCCTAATGAAATACATCTTACTGACCCTTATTTCTGCCATGCTGCTTTCCGTGTCATGGCCTACATACGGGGGCCCGTTCTTTATATTCTTCGCTCTTGTTCCGCTTCTGATGATGGAGCACGGCGTTTCCAGATTTTCAGGTTACGGCAGGAAAAGCTGGGTAGTCTTCGGCCTGTCCTATCTTTGCTTTGTGATCTGGAATACCGTCACCACAGGCTGGCTCTATGAAGCACGGAATCCGGACGGCAGCCACTCGCTTCTGGCCGTTATTTTTCCGGTCCTTGTGAATTCATTCCTCTATTCCTTGGTTTTTCAGTGCTATCACTGGTATAAGAATGCGCAGGGAACGTACTGGGGCCTGGCCTTTTTCATAGCGATCTGGATGGCTTTTGAGAAATTCCACCTGAACTGGGAATTTACCTGGCCGTGGCTGAACCTGGGCAATGCCTTCTCCGAATACCCGAAACTCATCCAGTGGTACGATACCCTGGGAGCCACGGGAGGCAGCTTCTGGATCCTGGCAGTGAATGTTTTCCTGTTTTATACCATCCGGACATGGGAGGCCGGCCGGAAGAGAAAAGACCTGATCAGAAACGTTTCCCTTGCTATTGTATTGATTGCCGTACCGATAATCATTTCACTGGTGAAATATAATAATTTCGATGCAAAGCCTCTGGGAACCGTAAATGTCCTGATGCTGCAGCCGGACCTCAATCCGTACGGCGAAAAATATTCCAGGGACAGCATTGCCATTGAAAATGACCTGCTTCAGCTTGCGGAAAGCGGCTCAAAGGGAAAGATCGATTACTACATTGCCCCTGAAACCGCATTGCCCGGAAGAGGATCCATTTCGGAACGGTCTTTTGAGAAAAGCCTTCTGCTGAATACGATCAAAAGCTTCCTGGCAAAGCATCCGGGTTCCGTGTTTGAGACCGGGATTTCTTCCCACAAATTCTATACCTCAAAGGACCATCTTCCAAAAGAGGCCTACCAGCTGAATCAGGGCCTTTGGATAGAAAGTTTTAACTCTGCCGTACAGGTGGTTCCGGATCGTAAAGTGGAAGTCTATCACAAAGGAAAACTGGTTCCGGGAGTTGAAATTTTCCCCTATATCAATTATCTGAAACCGCTTCTGGGCGACGCCATGCTGAACCTCGGCGGTACGGTAGCTTCCCTGGGAACCGACAAGGAAAGAGTGGCTTTTGCCAACCCTTTCAACAAAGGAAAAATGGCACCGGTGATCTGCTATGAAAGCATTTACGGAGA
>JAKOOI010000016.1 GCA_022701475.1 Weeksellaceae bacterium | reverse complement strand
CGAAGCCACCCCGGCAACCAACCCTCTTCCTGCTGTAAATGAGGAGGATGAAAATACGGATGCAAATGATTTTTGTAGAAATATTTCTACAAGCCTGACATTTTATTTCTACAGCAATCTTTTTTCCAATGGCGGTGTATTAAATAATTTTGCGCCATGCTTACGGATAAGGAAGACGGACAGGAGTGCAGGGAGACCGCATCTGATCCGCCGGGAACTGCAGGAAATCAGGTGGTGGGATATAAGGGAGTGACAGGATATGACGTACAGTGAAATAAGCCGGTAAGCAGCCCTCTATAAAAACAAAAACCTCTTATAACGTATAATTAATGGCAACAATGAGAAGAAAATTATTTACAGCCGCCTCATTAGGGTATTTCTCTATCATCGGAGCGCAGGTAGGAATCAACACGCAGACGCCCAGGGCTACCCTCGACATCACGGCGAAGAACACGAACGGCACCAGCCCGGAAGGGGTGATTGCCCCAAGGCTTACCGGAACCCAGCTGGCCAATGCCGACGCCCAGTACACCGCGGCCCTGGCCGGAGTGATTGTGTACGTCACGGCAGCGCCGGCCACCGCTACGACGAAAACCGCCAAGGTGACGGCACCCGGCTATTACTATTTCGACGGTTCCGTATGGAGCGGCATGGGCGCACAAAGCACCACCACGACCCTGAGCGTCAGCTCCGTCATCGATCCCAATATCCTGGGCTATGTTCCCGGTACTGCCGCAACGGCATCCGGCAATGCACCGTCGACGGTTACGGTAAACGGCATCACCTGCACCCGGACCGGCACCACCACGTATAACGGACACAGCTATGCGGCCTATTCCGCTGCGGGTTCAGGCATCACCTGGTACAATGCCTACGATGCCGCAAAAGCCATGGGCGGATACCTGGCCACCTTTACCACAGACGCGGAATGGCAACATATAGAAGCCAACCTGCTGAACAACACGGCCTACAACAGCCAGTATGCCTGGATCGGATTTGCCAAATTCTCATGGTTTGCCGGGCCTGCCCTCACTCCGGACCCTGAAGAAAAGTGGATCACCGGCGAGCAGCCCCTTCACGATTACAGTGCAGGCGGTACGTCAGCGGTACGGAAATCCAACTGGTTTGCCACCAACCAGCCCTCCGGCAACGGCGAAGGATTTGTGCAGCTTACCCGAAAAAACGATAACGTTACCAAAGTATACAACAATTACACGTCTGCCCATCCCTGGAATGACGTGGTGGCCAACCCGGGAAACCAGTCCGGATTCCTGGTAGAATTTCAGCAGTAAATACACGAAAAAAATGAAAAGAATTATATTCACCATACTGTCAGTGCTCGGTTTTTCGGTAAGTGCCCAGATGGGTATAGGGAACAATGCACCGCTCGCCACCCTTGATGTTACCGCTCTGAAGACGGACGGAACCTCCGCGGAAGGGATCCTGATCCCGCGTCTTTCAGGAGACCAGATCAAAAGCGCAGGATCACAGTATACCGCACAGCAGACAGGATCTATGGTCTACGTAACGTCAACTCCGTCCTCACCGGATACCAAAACGGCAAATATTACCGCCGCCGGATGTTATTATTTTGACGGCAGCGTATGGAGAAGCCTGGGCGAAATCCTGACGGCTACCGTCGTGAGTTTTTCAGCAGCCGTGGATCCCAACATTTTAGGCTACACACCGAGCAAGACTGCTACGGCGGCAGGGGCACCGGCTACCCTTTCTATCGGCGGCTTTACTTATACCAAACAGGCGGTTACTACCTACAATGTCAACGGCCATACGTATACCGTCTATACGGGAACCGGCGGAATCAGCTGGTTTGATGCCTATAATGCCGCCAAAAGCATGGGCGGATACCTCGCTACCTTTACCACAGACGGTGAATGGCAGCATACAGAACAGAACCTGCTGTCAAACAATACGGCTTTCGACACCCAGAAAACCTGGATGGGATTCGTTAAATTTTCGTGGTATACCGGACCCGGGCTGGTTCCGGATCCCGAAATGAAATGGATTACCGGCGAGCAGCCCAAAAGTACGTACAGCACCGGAGGAACAGGTGCCGTAAGAAAAACCAACTGGTTCGCCGCGGGAGAACCCAACAATTTCGGTTCCGGAGAAGGCTTTGTGCATACCTGGGCTAAAAATGACATTGGCCCGCTGACCATCGGAAATTATACCTCGACACACCCGTGGAATGACTATCCCTCCGATATAAACAATGTCTATGGGTTTATGGTAGAGTTCCAGCAGTAAGCTTTTAATCATTCCGGACACAATGTAACTATATAAGCCGGATCTGTAGAATTTTGCATTCTACTCTCCTGCAGCGTACTGAAAGTTACAGAAAGCGGATCACCCGGTCCTGCCTCTGTAACTTTTTATCTTTTACCGCAATAAGGTCATATTGGCGTGTAGCCATCAGGAAAAGAATATTTTGAGTAATCTCTATGAAAAAAATACGGCTTTTTGATCAAAAACAGATCAGCAGATAAAAATGTGGTACCAAATTACTGTAATATTGTATAAAAATCCTATATAGCTTGCTAAGATGCTTTTTCCCTGCTGTCTGTATTTCTGCCTGCCGGTCCATAGTCAGGAATCACCGTCAGGCATTACAGCACAGACAACGGCCTGCTGCGGAGCAGGATGAAAGGCATGATAAGGGACCGGTGCAGATTCATGTGGCTGATTAGGGAAAACGGCATTGTCCGGTGTAACGGGCTCACCTTTCCGGGACATAAAGACCTGCGTGTCGGTAACCAGCGATTTACCATTTTTTACGGAAACCGGAGATCAATACCCATCCGCCTTCCGGTACCGTCTTTAGCATTACCTTAAAAACTACGAACTATGAGTAAAAAAATACTGATTGCTGATGATCATGACATTGTGGTCACAGGAACAAGCCTGATTCTGGAAGCCCATATCAAGGATATCCTCATCGATACGGCCAGAAACTATCCCCAGGTAATCGAGAAAACCGCCCAGCAGGAATATGACCTTATCATCCTGGATATCAATATGCCCGGCACCAAAAACCGGAAGATGATCCCGGAGATCAAGCAGATCAGCCCCCGCGTGAAAATACTGATCTTTTCCGCCCATGATGAAGCGGTTGCCCTTCAGTATATGCAGGAGGGCGCCGACGGTTACCTCAATAAACTCAGCAGGATAGAAGAGATTTCAGAAGCGGTAAAAAAAGTCCTTTGCGAAGGCTACTATTATCCCGCCGGCATCACCCGTTACCTGCTCAGGACCAATGCCGAACCTTTACAGCCCAGTCCCCTGGAGAAATTATCGGCCCGGGAATACCAGATCTTCAGCCTGATGACCCGGGGCGAGGGCAACCTGGAAATCTCGAATATCCTGAACATCCAGATGCCCACCATCAGCACCTACAAAAAAAGGATCTACACCAAACTGGGAACCACCAACATCGTAGACCTGATCAGGATGCATGAAAAGTTTTCCGGGGAAAGGTGTAAGGAGCCTCTGCCGCCGGGACCGGTGAAGAAATAAACGGAAGACTGCCGATAAACCCCGGGTCCCGTGTGTTCATTGCCAGCGTTGCATCCTGTACAGTGCCTCCGGGCCTGGAAGCGGATCCCCGGTCCTTCTCACGTAAAAAACCCCTTCATACAAAGAGGTTCACTGAGAATTGTATAACACCGGTTAAAATGTTGATGTACCGGACAATCGGTTTATTTCCAGTAGCTCCACTGCGCACCGTCATAGACCGCCAATGCGGAAGACGCTGTATCGTAGACCATGGTTCCTGCAATGGCACCCCGTATGTTCAGGTGCGGGCTGGCTACTTTCGGAAGGACCATGGCTTTTGCAGTGGATTCCATGACCAGCACACCCGGTTTGGAGGAGGCAGCGGCACCGATGATGATCCCGGTTCCGGTCTCTGTTCCGGAATTGGAGTATGGATGCACCACGCCCTGATTGCTGTCGGTAAGCAATGTCCAGCCTGTATTCTGGAACACCTGCACGGACCGGTCTGCCGTATTGAAGATAAAGGTTCCTCCTGCGGCTCCCGGCGCAGAAGCCACCGATGGAAGTATGATCCCCCTGGCTTCCGTGCTGAACTCCAGCAGGACACTTGAATTGGTAAGGCCTTCTTTCCCGATTGCAACTTGTGCATCCATGGCCGTGAACGAAAGAAAAACCGGGAGGAAAGCCAACGCTTTGATGATGATATTCATGTTTAATTTTTTTTTGATTTTAGCGGTTCTCATTACATCCCCTGCTGATACAGTTCCATCCCGTGCGGGCGGCGTCGATGGAAGGAGCGGTTCCCCTGTACAGCTGCACACAGCTGAGATCCGTGTTGTAGATAAGCATTCCTTCTACCGGTACCAGGGCATTTCTCTGGGCGGTAGTCATGTGGGTGATAACCATCCCTTTATCGGAGGCATCCAGCACGATGTGGCCGTTCGGTACGTTCTGAGGCCAGTTGGCTACCGTTATGCTGCTTTTGGTCAGGATTCCCATTTTGGCAAAGCTGCCCGGCGTACCGGTTGCGCCCGGCTGCGTACAATGGCAGGGAATGGTGTTTTTCCCGCTTCCGTATCCGGAGATCCTGGTAGGCCCTACGACATTCTGGGTAACGGTTACCGAATTGCTGCCGGTGGTATTCCAGCTGATGTTATTAAAGGCATTTCCATTTGTAAGGACCAGCGGGAAAAGCGGCCCCCCTGAAGTCTTGCTCCCGAACATGGTAATCGATCCTGCAGGGCTGATGACCACCCGGATCACCGGCGTAGTGGAAGCACTTCCGGTAATGCTCCATACCGCCGGAACGGTACCGTCCTGCCATCTTGAGCCGTCGGCAAAGCGTATGTTCTGGGTAAGCCCGGCACTGTTGGCAAACTCGATTTCCTGGATGGCCAGCAGGATTCCGTTGATGTTCATGTTAAATGAATTATCGAGCCCGTAGATGTCGAGTGTAAATCCATAGTTGGTGGCAGGCTGGCTGAACGTCTGGGGCGTACCGGGCGGGATGGAAGTGCCGTCGCCCATCGCAAACGTCTGGCCGTTGACATCCACTGTGCAGACCTGCGATCTCAGGCTGAGGAACAATCCCGGAAGGAGCAGGGATAAGGTGAAAAATAATTTCATGTAATTTCTCATGGGGTTATTTTTTAATTGTGAATAATGAGATGAAGGGAAAATTCTGATCATTGTCTTTTTAGAACCGTCTGAATGGAACGGTGGCAAAACTACGCTGAATTCTAATGACTTGCACGTGTTTGCCGTATCATATTCGCGAATCTGAAAGGTCTGTTCCGGAGAACCTCAGCCTGCAGCACGGTATACCCTGTTTCCGGAAAGCTGGTTACCGGGAGAAGACCGGGAATCTGCCGGAGCCGTGCCATCAGATCCATGGCTGTTGGTGGAAATACCGGGGAAAACAGTTCATTCAGATCTCAGGAAGGAAGTTGTTTTGCAGACTAAAGATGAGATCAGGCAGATTAAACAATGCCGGTCCCGTCTGAATGCGGACATCCTGTAAAAAAGATCAAAGGGATGCCGACGATCATTCTG
Source organism: Weeksellaceae bacterium (assembly GCA_022701475.1). Classification (GTDB taxonomy): domain Bacteria; phylum Bacteroidota; class Bacteroidia; order Flavobacteriales; family Weeksellaceae; genus Chryseobacterium. Next base: position 7 of record JAKOOI010000016.1, on the reverse strand, counting down.
CATATCA
>JAKOOI010000010.1 GCA_022701475.1 Weeksellaceae bacterium | reverse complement strand
TTAAGAATACTTTTAATGTCGCACTGTCCGGCACAACGGAGCTTCCGAAGGAGAAAGAAATACAATCACCCGATTCGCTGCTTGCCAGAAACAATTCAGTTTTTGATCTTACAGTTCAGGAAACAAGAAAACTATATGCCACCTCATCCAGCTTCAGGATCCCGCTGAACGGGAAAAATAAAAAAGGGAAAGCATTAAAAAACATCCCGGTCACCGTGTATAGTGAAGACGGTAGATATGCTGTAAGAAACCAGCTGGCCTTCGACACCTATTCCGGAAAACGGCTGATGGACAAGCCCCATCACGAACTTACCGCTGCAGAAAAATATGCCCACGCCAATTATGACATCCACACCGGCTCCTATTTCGGGATGGCCGGAAAAATCATCTGGTTCATAGCAGGGCTTATCTGTACTTCGCTGCCCGTAACCGGATTTCTGGTATGGTGGGGAAAAAGAAAAAAACAAGGAAAGAAAAAAATAGCATGAAAAAAGCATTGATCGTGGCAGCCTCCCTCGGGAGCACCATCGCTTTTGCACAAGCGGCCGACAGCCTGAAAGTAAAAACCGTAGATGAGGTGGTTATGACTGCCTCCCGGAAAAAAGAAAACATTAAGGAGGTTCCGGTCTCGGTAACGGTTGTCAGCCAGAAGCAGATCCAGTCACAGCTTACCGTCAATTCAGACATCAGCAATATTTTGCAGTATACCGTTCCCAGCCTTGCTCCCAGCTCGGGAACGACCACCAACAGCGGCCAGACCCTCAGGGGAAGACAGGTACTCGTCCTGATCGACGGAATCCCGCAGTCGACCCCTTTGCGGAACGGCGCAAGGGATATCCGGTCCATCGATCCGTCCGTCATCGAAAGGATCGAAGTGATTAAGGGAGCAACCTCTGTTTACGGAAACGGATCGGATGGAGGAATCATCAACTACATCACGAAAAGAGCAGGCAGTGACCGCAGGATTTCCGGACAATCGCAGATCGGGATGACCGGCCAGCTGTACGGAGGGACACTGGGCTTCCGGGCCAGCCAGTTCCTGACCGGAAAGATCACTTCAAAATTTGATTATGCCGCATCCCTGGCCTACGAAAGAACCGGATACATGAAAGATGCTGACGGCATCAACCTGAGCCCGACCTACAGCACTGCCAAAATGGACAATTACAACGGAATGCTGAAACTGGGATATAACCTGAACGACAATCAGAGAATAGAAGCTTCCTACATCGGATATGCTTCAAAATCCGGTCTCGACCTTGGTCTTAAAACCGGAAAATATGGTGCTACTCCCACTATTGGGGAAGGACCTTCCGGGAATCAGGAGCTTACCCCGCAGGGGACACCGAGAAACCACAACTTTAAAATAAGCTATGACAACCGGAACCTCTGGAACGGGACTTCCCTCAATATCAATCTTTACCTCCAGGATTTCAGAACGGTATACGGATACAGCGATACCTTCCTGAACGGCGGCCAGTCCAACGTCATCTCCAGGAAAAAAGGAATGAGGTTCAACTTCGATACCCAGCTCTGGAATACAAAGAATTCCCAGGGAGAAGTGTTGTACGGTGCCGATATTTTAAATGATAAAACCGTGCAGAAACTGGAAGACGGACGGTACTGGACCCCGGACATGGACATGACCAATACCGCTCCCTTCATGCTGGTGAAAATCGATCTCTTCAAAAAGCTGATCCTGAAAGGAGGACTCCGATACGAAAACATCAGAGTGAAAGTAGGTGACTTTAATACCCTTTCCTCCATTAAAAACGACGGTACGTTTACCAAAAGCATCTTTGTGACCGGCGGCGACCTGGAATATAATGCGCTGGTCGGGAATATCGGGTTCCGGTACAACATCAATCCTCAGATCAACCTGTTCGGAAGTTTCTCGCAATCCTACTCCATCAATGAGCTGGGAAGAATCCTGAGGACTTCTACTTCCGATACCGTCAGCCAGCTGGAAACAAAGCCGATCATCGTCAATAATTACGAGCTGGGTGCTACAGGACAGATCATGAAGGGAGTAAGCTATGAAATTACCTCTTATGTAAGCACTTCAAAGCTGGGCGCCACGTTTATCCAGAGCCCGGACCGGTCACTGACAATACAGCGGGCCCCGGAAGTGGTATACGGCGTGGAAGGATTCCTGCATTTCAACCCGGCAGAGTGGATCAGCTTCGGCGGAAGCTACAGCTGGATGGAAGGAATTACTTCCCCGAAAGACGACGGCGATTATTCCTCCAAAATAAACAACAGCAGGATCTCTGCCCCGAAAATTTTAGCTTATCTGCAGGTAAAACCTGTCCGCAATCTTTCGGTAGCACTGGATATGCTGCATGCTTCCGGACAAAACCGCTTTGAGCCGAATGCAAAAACCGGACTCTATGCCTATGGTGAAGGTGCCGTTCCCGAATACACGGTCTTTAACCTCAGATCAGGTTATGAAGTGAATAAAAACTGGAAGGTTTCCCTCGGGATAGAAAATCTTTTCAACAGGCTGTATCAGCCGGCCATTGCCTGGTGGGCCGCAAGAGACAGTGATTTTGTCAATGCTCTGGGCATGCGGGGAACTTTCATGATCGAATACAGATTTTAATCCGCTGAAAAGAAGAATTTTGCAGGAAAGAACAGGAAGCAGCCGGTTCTTTCCTGCATCATCTGAATCTTGTCATCTGTAACCCTTCTGGTACCTGTAATCATATTGTCTCTACAAAAAAGATATTCCTCCTAATTTCGTTAATTATAAATATTCTAAATAAAAATTAATATATTATCTTTGCCGGAATTAAGAAAGGGATATGAGGAAAAAGCATCATCATAAGAAAAAGCCAAGCGCCTTTAAGAAATGGACCGGAAAACTGCACTTGTGGCTGGGCATGGGCGTCGGATTCCTTATTTTCATTATTTCCATCACCGGGGCGTTATATGTTTTCAAGGATGAGATTGAGAATTTCACCCGTAAAGAAGTTATTTACCATAACGAACAGAATATTGATCAGAAGGAGCTGCTTCCCATCCGCGTACTGGAAAAGGCCGTAGTGGAACAGGTAAAGGAGAAATATCCTGTCCACTGGGTAAACATCCCGGTGGATAAAAAAATGTCCTATCTTTTCTACTGGTATGAACATAAGCCGGAAAGCTGGAATTATTTTGACGAATTCCCTGTCTATAAAGTGGCCTATGTAAACCCGTACAGCGGAAAAGTACTGGCCACGTATGATGAGAAGAACGGTTTTTTCCAGATCGTTAAAATGATCCACTGGAGCTATCTCCTGAAGCAGTCGTGGGGAACGTACCTGGTAGGGATCCCGGTAATCATTTTTGTCATCATGCTTATCTCAGGAATCATCCTCTGGTGGCCGAAAAACAAGGCGGCCAGGAAGCAAAGGTTCTCCTTTAAATGGAAAAACATAAAAAGCTGGAAGCGGAAGAACTATGATCTTCATAATGTACTCGGTTTCTATGCTTCCGTATTTGCCCTTATCTTTGCCATCACCGGTCTGTTTTATGCTTTCTTCTGTGTGCAGGCGGCCATCTATTTTGCGTTCTCCGGCGGTGAAACCCAATACCCCGATTTTTCTGCCATTACCACAAAAGCTCCCATCGAGATGAGGACCGGGGGGACACTGGACAAGATCAGCAATACAGTGAAAGCCAGATATCCGGATTCCTACGGTTTTTCCATTGATCTCGGCCACGAGCATATGGACGATCATGAGCACCCGCATTTTGAAGTCTATGTAAAACACCTCTCCTATTCCTACCATAAAAGCAGCAGCCTTATTTTTGATGAAAATTCTGGGGAGCTGCTCCATACCCATGATATGAAGGATAAAAACTTAGGTGAAAAGGCCGTCGGGGCCAACTACGATATCCATGTAGGATCCATTCTGGGGCTCCCTACAAAGATCATTGCTTTTATCGTCAGCCTCATCTGTGCCTCGCTGCCGGTTACCGGATTCATGATCTGGTGGGGAAGACGGAAAAAGAAGAAAGTGCAGCCTGCCTGAAAAAAATTTCAATAATTATCCCGTTAACGGTCTATTAATACAATCTTTTTTATAATTTTAACCTTTTAGAATTTTAAAACAGAACATGTCATTAATCGATTTATCAAAAAAAGTTGCGCTGGGAATTGACATAGGCGGCACAAATACCAAATTCGGAGTGGTAAACCACAGAGGGGAAGTGCTGGAGAAAGGAAACATCCGTACCGATGCCTATCCTACCGTAGAAGAGTATATTGACGCTTTATATGAAGCGACGTATCCTCTGATTGAAAACTACGGAAACGAAAAGAACTTCGACGGGATCGGAGTGGGTGCCCCCAATGCCAACTACTATACGGGAACCATTGAACAGGCTCCCAACCTTCCCTGGAAAGGAATTATCCCTTTTGCAGAACTTATCAAAGCAAAATTCGGCCTTCCGTGCACCATTACCAATGACGCCAATGCAGCAGCGATCGGGGAAATGCTTTTCGGGGCAGCCCGCGGAATGAAGGATTTTATCATGATTACACTGGGCACCGGCGTAGGAAGCGGCATCATCGCAGGCGGAAAGCTGATCTACGGGCATGACGGATTTGCAGGCGAATTGGGCCATACCATTGTAAAGCCCGGCGGAAGAAAACACTGGAGTACCGGTTCGGAAGGCTGTCTTGAAGCGTATGCGTCGGCAACAGGAATTTCGATTACTGCAAAGAAGATGAGGGCAGAATTTCC
>JAKOOI010000555.1 GCA_022701475.1 Weeksellaceae bacterium | reverse complement strand
CGCAGCGGCGAGCTGGGCGGTGAGGTAGGTCTTACCTATTCCTTTATTTCTTTGCCGCTGCAGATCAGCATCATGCTGGTAATGGGACTGACCTCAATCCCGATGCTGGCTAAGGCAAGGAACAGCCGGACCGGATCTTCGTTGCCTGAACAGAGATAAGCAATCGCTGCTTAACATAAAATCCGGCAGAAAAATAGACTGCCCCGGAAAGTCAGGTACTTTCAGGGGCATTTTTATGAACTGGCCTGAATATTTTGCAATACGAGCCTAAAAGTTGTCTGCAAAATAAAAATGCGTAAGAATTTTTCAAACGCCGAGAGACCCGGAAAATGTTCTGATCGTAGAGTTATCCGTTTCCTTAAAACAAATCATTACCTGTAGATATCTGTCTTTAACAAATATCTGTGGTGCCGGCATCTTTCCGTTTCTGCAATATAGGTAATAATTTATCATGATTTCATTTGGATAATTACGGAATCTGTATTAATTTAGAGAAATAACATACAGTGACATGGCAATTAACTTACAGAAAGGTCAGCGGATAGCATTGGGATTTACAAAAATGACGATAGGTCTTGGCTGGGATCCCAACGATGGAAGCGGATACGACTTTGACCTTGATGCTTCTGCAATCATGATCGACCAAAACCGTAAACTGGTAAGCGAGGACTGCTTTGTTTTCTACAATAACCTGACTTCCCCGGACGGTGCCCTTACCCATACCGGCGATGACCCGAGCGGTAAAAACAGTGACGGTGACGATGATGAAGCCATTACGGTAGATCTTGAAAAAGTAGATCCGAGAGTGGAAGAAATCCTTTTTGTGGTTACCATCGAAGACTTTGAAAGGAGAAGGCAGAACTTCGGGCAGGTTAGGAATTCTTACATCAGGATCATCGATGAAATCAGCCGGCAGGAAATTGCCAAGTACGAGCTGGATGAAGACTTTTCCATTGAAACGGGAGTAGAGTTCGGGAGGCTGTACAAAAGAGGCGGCAGCTGGAAGTTTGAAGCCTCCGGAATCGGGTACCGTGCCGATCTGGCTTTCTTCCTTGAAAAATATTATAACGGACAAATCATCAGGTAATATTATATGGCTATCAATTTACAGAAAGGACAAACCATTGATCTCCGTAAGGATGAACGCGGGGACAATGTTTACGATCTCTCCCGTATTACCATCGGGCTGGGCTGGGACGTGCGGAAGCAGGGCGGCTTTTTCGGGAAAATCTTCGGCGGCAGCGGCCCGGAATATGATCTGGATGCCATTGCTTTCCTGCTGGATAAAAACGGCAAAGTAGCCGACATGGGCAAAAATTGCCAGACCTCCAGCGGCAAGGAAATCGTCCTGTACAAAAGTGATGTCGTTTACTTCAATTCCATGCGGCATCCGACCGGAAAAATCTGGCTGACCGGCGATAACAGGACCGGCGCAGGAGAAGGTGATGATGAACAGATCATCGTTCAGCTTAACCAGCTGGATGAACGGTACCAGAAAATTGTTTTTGTGGTCTCCATTTACCAGGGCAACCAGAACCGGCAGCATTTCGGAATGGTTGAAAATGCTTTCATCCGGGCTGTGGATGCGAACGGAAAAGAAATCACGAAATTCAGCCTTTCCGGTGATTCAGGCCTGCACGGCATGTGTTCACTGACTTTTGCCGAACTCTACCGCCATAACGGCGACTGGAAGTTCCGCGCCACCGGAGAACCCCACCGCACCGATAATTTTATTGACGTCCTGGCTTCTTATACATATTAGAATTTCAAGATCTTTTTCTCTGCATTTTTTATGCAGATGGCTGGACTGCTTCTAAAAAGAGAACGGATGCTGATTACAATTCATGATTGATTACATTACAAAACAAAGTCGTGAAGGCTTAATCTTTACAGACTCGATTCTACCATTTATTTTTAATTAAATCGTAGAATAAGATGTCGGCTCTTGTTTACAATTCAAAACGGCAAAGCTTATAATCCCATCTAAATCCTGAATGTCTCCCGCAGATGTAGATGATGTTACTGCATTTACATCTGCATGATCACCATAATCTGCGGGAAACCATATCTTCAACCCGATGTATACAGAATGTTACCGTATTTTTCCTTCTGCTAATGGCAAATCTCAAAGAAACCTCTTTTACCGATGGTGATTTTCAGACCCCTTACCAATTCAATTTCTTCCGCAGGATCCGTTTTCCTTACCGTATCAACGGTAACGCCGTTATTCTGAATCAGCCGTCTGATAAAAGATTTGCTTTCCGTCTTTTTAAGCTCATGACAGAGGTCCGCGATAGTCATCCTGAACTGATGATGGGGCAAAAGCCGGATGTCAACCTGCTGGAATACCTTTTCTTCAAAATTTTTATTCTGGAACTGCCGCACGAAGAACTGCCGGGCTTTTTCCGCAGATCCGGCACTGTGGTATTGCCTGACAACGTTGCCCGCAATCTGTTTTTTGATTAACATCGGGTTTTCACCGGATTCCATTTTTTTCTTCAGGAGTTCTTTTTCTTCCGGTAAAAAATCCGTGGCGAGATCAATGTATTCGCTGATCAGTGTATCGGGAACGGACATTATTTTACCGAACATCTCATGGGGCTCATCGGTCAGCCCGATGGTATTGTTAAGGGATTTGCTCATCTTTTCTTTTCCGTCGATTCCTCTCAGCAAAGGCATGCATAGTACGGTCTGCGGTGGTTTTCCGTGGCTTTCCTGCAGCTGCCTGCCCATCGTGCAGTTGAAGAGCTGGTCGGTGCCGCCAATTTCGATGTCACATCCGGTCTGTACCGAATCGAATCCCTGCAGAACCGGATACATGAGTTCATGGATGGAAATCGGGGTTTTTTCTGCAAACCTTTTGCTGAAATCCTTCCGCTGCAGTAGCTGGGCCACCGTAACGTGAGACATCAGCTGAATGATATCGGAAGCAGGCAGTTTCTCCAGCCAGTCGGAATTGGAAACAATTTCCGCTTTCTCAATATCAATGATTTTGGAAAGCTGGCTGATGTACGTTTCGCCATGGTGCTGTACTTCTGCAGCAGTCAGTGGTTTTCTTGCCTTGTTTTTCCCGGTCGGATCGCCGATCCTTGCCGTGAAGCTTCCCACTACAATCACTACCTGATGGCCCAGGTCCTGAAACTGCTTCAGCTTCCTGAGGACTACCGCATGTCCGAGATGAAGATCCGGTGCCGTAGGATCGAAGCCCAGCTTGATGATGAGTTTCCTGTTTTCAATTCCGGTCTGCCGTAATTTTTCTTCCAGACCGTTTTCGGGCAGAATGATTTCTGCATTTTCTTTTAATATACTGATCATTTTCTTGAATTTTCAGACATGAAAAAACCCGGACGAATGGTCCGGGTTCTGAATTATTTAGATTAACTTTTACTGAAATAAGTTTACAGAAGCTTTCCCGAACCATAGGCCGGGTAATAATAAACGCTGAAAAAAG
>JAKOOI010000569.1 GCA_022701475.1 Weeksellaceae bacterium | reverse complement strand
GCCAGCCCTTCCCGGATTTCCACCCGGATCGGTTCCAGTCCTTCTGTTTCAAAAACTTCTTTTGTTGTTTTCCTTTCTCCTTTATAAAAGACTTCGCCTTCACCGATCAGCACGAGGGCGAGATGCGCCAGCTGAACCAGGTCGCCGCTGGCTCCTACGCCTCCGTGTTCGAAAATCAGCGGGGTAATATCCCTGTTGATTAATTCCTTAAGCAGGATCACTACGGACGGATGGACGCCTGAGTTACCTAAAGAAAGCGTATTCAGCCTTGCCAGCATGCAGGCTTTCACTTCTGCCTCCGGAAGCGGGTTTCCGATTCCGGAAGAATGGCTCCTGATGAGGTTGTACTGAAGCTGATGGGTATCTTCATCACTGATCTTGAACTGCGCCATCGGCCCGAAGCCGGTGTTGACTCCGTATATTACTTTATTTCTTGAAAATTCTTTCAGGAACTGAAAACTCTCATCCACCCTGGCCAGCAGTGTTTCGTCCAGTTCTATTTTCTCATTTCCGATAATGACTTTTTTGAAGTCGTTCAGTTCTAAAAAGTTATTTATTCTCATGAATTCAAAAGTAATAGTAAGATAATTTTGTAATTATTAATTAAATGTCATTAATTTTGCGGCAAAGATAGAGGTTATTATTAAAATAAAAAATCAAAGATGAGTAAAGAGTTTGTTGATGTTCTCGTCATCGGCGCCGGGCCGTCCGGATGCGTATCTTCTTCATATTTAAAGAAGAACAACATCAGCGTGAAAGTGGTGGAAAAGACAAAATTCCCGCGGCTTGTCGTAGGCGAAAGCTTAATCCCCAGGGTAATGGACCATTTTTATGAAGCCGGCCTGTTTCCGGCCCTGGACAGCATGGGTTTCGAGAAAAAGCTGGGCGCCCGTTTTCTGAGAGGAAACGAAGTCTGCCTCTTTGATTTCAGCAACAAGTTCGGGGAAGGCTGGGACTGGACCTGGCAGGTACCAAGAGCCGATTTTGATAATGCCCTGGCGCAGGAAGTCATCAGAAAAGGCATTGACCTGGAATTTGAAACCGAAGTCACCGGTATTGAGTTCACCGGAACGGATTCCGTAACGACCGTAAAGACCAAGGACGGGAAAACAAAAGAAATCCACGCTAAATTCGTGATCGATTCAAGCGGCTACGGAAGGGTCCTGCCAAGGCTTCTGGACCTTGAAAAACCATCAAAACTATCGCCCCACTCTGCCATTTTCTCCCATGTAAAAGATATCAACCGGGAAGCAGGAACCGAAGGAACCCTGATTTCTTTTGACATTATCGAAACGGAAGTCTGGCTTTGGGTGATCCCTTTCTCCAACGGCAATACCAGCGTCGGAATCGTAGGACCGACAGAATATATCGATAAATTATCTGAAAACGGCGATACGGCGGAAGCTTTGCGAAAAGCAATTTCCCTGTCGGATTATTATGTAAAGCGTTTCGGGGATGTGGATTTTCTTTTTGAGCCTAAGCACCTGAAAGATTATTCTTGTTCGGTAAAAAAATTATACGGCGACGGATTTGCCTTAACGGGGAATGCTTCGGAATTCCTGGATCCCGTTTTCTCTTCAGGGATGGCCTTTGCCACGGAATCGGGAATGCTGGCCGCCAAACTGGCCCTGCGCCAGCTGAACGGTGAAAAAATCGACTGGCAAAAAGAGTATTCGGACTATATCCTCTACGGTGTTGACGTTTTTACCACTTATGTAAAAGAATGGTATACCGGAAATCTCCAGGAACTGTTTTTCCACCAGCCGGAAAATCCCGATGTGAAAAGAAAGATCTGCGCAGTGCTGGCAGGATATGTCTGGAATAAAAAAAATACGTTCGTCAGAATTCATGATACGGCCATAAAAAATTTAGCCGAATTTATTAAAACGGAAAAACAGCAGGCATAAAAAAGTCCGCTTTCCAATCAGGGAAGCGGACTTTTTATTTCAGCCGTATAATAAAGAATATCGTTATCAGCGTAAATCCACGAAAGTAACCGGTTTCCTGCTGTTCGGATGAAATACGGTTTTGGATAAAACATCGAAATCACTTATTTCAATTTTCGGGCTCACCCTTAATTTTGCCCTGAAATGATCCCTTACCTCATTGACAAAACCCTCGGATTCCCGATCTGTACTGATCCTGATGATGATTTCATCTAACCCGATTTCGTTCGATTGAATCACGATCTGATAGCACAGGATGTGGTTGAAATCAGTCAGGATATCACTCATGGCCGGCGGATATAGCGTGGTTCCCTTATATTTGATCATCTGCTGCTTTCTCCCGATAACGGGTCCCAGCCGCATGGTATTCCTTCCGCAGGCACAAGGCTCATCATGAGCTTTTATGATATCGCCGGTCTTGAATCTTAACAGCGGCAATGCCTCAACGCCAAGGGTAGTAATGGCCAGCTCACCGCTTTCCCCTGCCTGTACGGGATACCCTTCATCGTCCAGGATTTCCGTGATAATCAGTTCCGGATGCTGGTGGCCGCCGTTCTGAAATTCGCATTCCGTGAAAGCCGTACTCATTT
>JAKOOI010000568.1 GCA_022701475.1 Weeksellaceae bacterium | reverse complement strand
TTCAGGAAATACTGTGCTTTTTTGGCCATCATATCATGAAAATCGCCTTCCTGAAGATACAGGTTACCGATACTTTTAACAAAATCCACCGAAGTATTTTTTAAAGGCTCTGTCACCGGGACAATGCGCTGTTTCCTTTTGGCATTAAAGAAAATGAACAGGACCAACCCTCCCAGCAAGACCCACCACGCATATTTCAGGGCAGAATTTGAGAGAATGAACCGCAGGAAAAACCGTGAACTTCCCGAACTGCCCTCTACAAACCACAGGGTTTCCCTGTCACTAAGATACGAAAAAACATCCTGGGCATATTTTGTATTCCCGCTTTTCAGCAGGTAATAATTCGTAATGAAAAGCGGCTCGCAGTGAATATAGAAATTTCCCTTTCCAAAACGAACCCTGATAAAGTTGGCCTGGTCTGTATTGTTTTCTTCCACCGTTTTCCCGAGCACTTCAACGCCCGGCCTGATAAAAGTGAAACCTCTGCCCGAAGGAAATTTATCCAGCCTGATAAAATCGTTCTGATATTTCCGGTCCGTCAGCTTCAGAACATTTTCGTCCTCAAAAGAAATTTTGGAATCGTAATATCCGATGCTGTCCGAAATTTCTTTGGGAATATCCGAAATGATGAGCATGGCATCAGAGCCTTCGGAAACCTGCTCAAAAATTTTGTTCCAGGACTCCTGGTCTATTGTATTTTCAACGACGAGGATATTGTGCGGAGCCTTTTTCTGCCGGCCGTAATAATCGTAAGGGGTCTGCTCTATCTTCTTCAGTTTATCATTGAACAGGCGGCTGCTTTCCTGATCAAATATAAAAAGGCCGAATGGAGATTTCTCACTGATCTCAAAATTCTTCCTCCAATCCGTACTTTCCGTCTTGTTGATTTCAAACAACGCCAGGATCACCAACACAAGAAGGAGAATCACAGCATATATTCTGAAAGTTTTGTTCATAACAGATGTATTACGGTTTAAAGGATTGATATTGATCCCTGAACTTGGTATAGTCTTCCTGAGTGATGGCAAATTCCCCATACCATACATAATCAAAAATGTAGGAAAGATCATAAAACTGATCTTTCAGATGCGGAACATTCAGTTCTGCCAGGTAATCCCCGTTGGTCTTTTCCGGGTTCCAGGCAATAAGTTTTTTATCGCTGAGTTTTTTCAGTACCCACAAAAAATGGTACCTCACCGCCGAGCGGAAATCGCCTGACTTTTCAAACCTGAGGACACTTTCGGGAAAGTTGATCTCATGGATGTTTTCATGCAGGTCTTCTTCCTGAAGATCCAGCTTGCTGTTTTTTTTCCCGAACAGGAAAGCGCCGTCTTTGCCGATGAAATATTTAATGATGAAATACAGGATGAAACCCACCAGGATGATGGCGAAAAGGCGGATGAGCACACCGGCTAAATTTCCGGAGCCGGTAAAAACCGTTTTCCCAAAAATGCTTTCCAGGAATTCATATATTTTTTTCATCAGCTTTTCCCAGAAGGACATCCTGGGCTTTACCGTAGTATAATCGAAGTCCTTTCCTGTATATCTTGAAGGTATCTTGTCCTTGAACGTCTTTGGATAGACGGTATTTTCCGTTATCGGGTTTTTCATCAGTACGGAATCGGCCCGGTACATGTTCCGGTAATGTCCGGTATTCAGGGAATCCACATAGGCTTCCACGGCAGGCGGATTGTCTTCCGTCTGGCCAAATACCGATGGCCCTGCAGTGCAGCAGAGCAGTAAGAAGACCATTGATTTATTCATTGCTTCCGATGGTTTCTATTTCCTGCAGTTCCGCTTGCTGATGAAAATCGGTACGGCTGTCGTAATACATCAGCCCGGAATTGATGTACATCACATTCATTAAAAGCATCGAAATGAGAGAAGAAATCCCGTACAGTACAAACATCAGGATCCCAAAGCCCCCGTCCAATGGGTTTTTCTCAAACTGCGCATCCGGAGCAGAAGTACTGATTCTGGCAATGAACAGGATAATGGGAATCCCGGAAAGGACTCCGCTGGCAATGTAAAACAGCACCCCCATAACGGTTGTACTGCCCCAGTATTTCCAGTAGGGAGATTTCTCCCTTCCGTTCGGATAGGAGAACTGGGCCCGCATGGCATAGCTGAGGCTCTCAAAAAAGCTTTTATTCCCATTGAAATAATCGTAACAGATAAAAGTAATGACATTGAAAAGCGTAGGTCCGACGAACAGCATCAGTACAATCCCGATAAGCACAAGAACCAACATATAAGAAAACCCGAAGAGTACAGCCGCTACAGGAAAAACCAGAAAAGTCAGTCCGAAATAGGCAGCAGCCACTTTTCTGGAATGCACTTTGAAATCACTCAGCAGATCATCCGCCTTTATGTTCTGCTGACCATCCGCGAGCCTTTTCATGTAAAATACGGGGAAAAGAAGATTGATGATAATCAGTGCGGAACTCAGGATCGCCAGGAGAATTCCTGAAATAATAAACAGCCCGACATTATCCGCAAAAAACTGTTCCATATAATAACTCTGCCCGCTCATATTGGATCCGAAAACAACTCCTAAAAATTCCCTGAAGCCCAACACGATGACTACAACCATCAGAATGACGAGCAGGCCGTTAAGGAGAATATAATTCCTGAAATAATTCTTTCCGTAAAGTCTGAAAAAAGCGAAACTGTCACTGATAAAGCTTCCGAAATCCCTTTTTTTATAAAACTGTATCATGAGTTTTAGCATTTAATTTTTTATTGACCATGGAAGGATAAACCACGTAATAGAATCCGATTATTGCAAGAGACCCGAAGATGATAACCAGATTCAGCAACAGAGGCATCTTCAGAGCGTGCCTTGTTACATAGCCTTCAATAATGCCGGCACAGACGGTGAAAGGGACCGTACTTAAAAATATTTTAAAGGAATCCCGGAAACCGTTCTTGAAGGAATCGAATCTTGAAAAAGTACGGGGAAATAAAATAGATGTTCCCAGGATCAGCCCGCACATGGCCTCCACCACCATGGAAAAAATCTCAAAAACCCCATGCAGCCATATTCCCCGCGCACTGTCTTTCAGTGCTCCGTAATCATAGAAAAAGTACTGGAAAGAGCCCAGCATCACACTGTTTGAAAGCAATGCCCACAGGGTACCCACTCCGCCGAAAATGCCATAGATGTACAGTTTTGCGCCTACTTTGATGTTGTTGAAAATAATACCGATGGTACTGCCCCAGGTAGAGCCGCTCTGGTAAACACCAACCGCATTTCCCTTTTTGATGTTTTCAATGGTCTGGTTCACGTATCCTTCTCCCAGGATGATATTGGCAAAGTCTTTATCATAAATGGCTGAGAGAATACCGATCAGGGTAAAAAGGGTAAAGAACAGAAAAGCATAGCCCAGGTATCTTCTGTACCGGTATACCAACATCGGAACTTCGGTTTTGAAAAAATAGAACAGCCGGTTCTCCTCCATCCTTCTGGTCTTGTAGATCTTCTGGAAGATCTGCGAAGACAGGTGATTCAGATAAACCGTTGTATTGCTTTTCGGATAATACGTCTGTGCAAAAGAAAGATCATTGATGAGATTGATATACAGCGAAGAAAGGTCATCCGGATTTTTTTTGATTTTCCCCTGGATAACCTGCTCAATTCCCAACCATTTTTCTTTATTTTGTTTAATGAAATAAACTTCTCTCATACTGTAAGGCTAAAATAATAAAAAATATGTCTCAAATCGCGATTAATACCTCACAAAATGTAAATATTAATTTCAATGTCGCCAGTGTCGGAGACCGGATGATCGCTTTCATGATTGACCTGTTGATTAAGGTGGCCTACGGGATTGCGGTTTTTTATATTTTTTTCAACCTGCTGGATCTGGGATACCTGCTGAACGGTATGGATCAGTGGTCCGTAATGGCCGTTTACATCATACTCCTTTTTCCTACAGGGGTTTATCCGGTAGTCCTGGAAAGCCTGATGGAAGGGCAGACGCCCGGAAAGAGGGTCATGAAAATCAGGGTGGTGAAAATAGACGGTTACCAGGCCGGATTAGGAGACTATATGATCCGGTGGGTATTCAGGATCATCGATACTTCTTTTGCCGGCATCATCGGGCTGGTTTCAATGGTCATCTCTAAAAACAGCCAGCGGCTGGGCGATATTGCTGCCGGGACAGCCGTTATTTCACTGAAAAATTCTGTTACTATTTCCCATACCATCCTGGAAAATATTAAAGAAGATTATATTCCTACCTTCCCTCAGGTAATTGCCTTAAGTGATAACGACATGCGGATCATAAAAGACAACTATGTGAAAGCCGTGAAGGTAGATGACCGAAAGATCATCAGCAAACTTTCGGATAAAATAAAAAGCATCCTGAAGCTGGAGATCGATCCTACAAAAATGACGGAACGGCAGTTTATCGGCGTGGTTATCAAGGACTATAATTACTATACCGGTAAAGACAGCTGAAGCAACAGTTAATTTTCAATTGCAATTGAATGGCTAATTTTCTATCTTAAGACTGGAAGCAAAGCGAATTTACCATTCATCGTTCATTTCATCACGGTGCGGTTTTTGTACTTTTCTTCCTGTAAAATCCCGGCTTATGAAATTTGAGAACCATATATCAGGAAACGGAGGCGTCATTACCCTTCACAATGAGACTAAAGAAGTCGGCAGGCTTACCTACACTCTTTTTCCGGAAGACCACCGGTTTGTTATTTCCTTTGTGCTGGTGCACCGGGAATTCGAAGGGCGCGGAATGGGAAAATTCCTGGTGGAAGAAGCTATTAAACTCGCCAGAGAAAAAAACATGCAGGTTTATCCTCACTGCTCATACGCAAGGGCAGTGATGACCCGGATGAAGGATGTGGAAGATGTATTTTTAAAACGTTGATGTCAATACTTCATTAACCAGAATTTCTTCGATATCATCCGGATAATCTACTTTGGTATGATAGTCACAGGCTACCCATCTATTTATTTTTTCCGCATCAAGAATTTTTGAGTTCGAAATCCCCATGAGATCCAGTGCACATGAATTACAGGCTTGTTCATACTGATTATGAATAGGAATTACATACAGCTTTTTATCCATGAAAAGAGCTTCTGCCGGAGTTTCAAAACCTGCATTACAGAGAATGCCTTCGCAATTTTCAAATAAATGTAGATAACGGACCTCATCAATCGGGAAAACTTCTATATTACCGGTCCTGAAGAGAGCCTTCGTATATTTGGAAAAGATTTTCCATTCTACAGGAACTTTCCTGAGCACCTTGATGATATTTTCATCGGAAAAGCTGGGCAGGTAGACCAGGTAAAATCCTTTTTTATCAGGCTGAAGGTTCCTTATCTTACGTCTGATAACCGGCTTTTTGATCTGCGGATGATAATGATCAAAATGGAAGCCGATTCTCCTGTTTCCCGGAACGTAGTATCTGAGTATCATCTCACCGAAATAATCCTTCCTATCCGGCTTCGGTGTCTCTTTAAAAAGCATGGATGCCTGGTGGCTCAACTCGATCAACGGAAGCTTTCTAAGCATACCTGCCCAACCGGTCAGAGGCTCATAATCATTGATGATCAGGTCATACCCTGAAAGATCAATCTGACTGATGATCCGGATCGCCTCGGAGAAATTATTATCCGTAATCATTTTGCGGTAGGAAAGACCGCCGGATTTATTGTAGAGAAGGGAAATTCCCTTGTATCTGAAGTTTACCTCGAAATCAGCTTTTAACTGAGACTGATGACCACTGATGAGCGTATCTACTGAAGCATACTTTTTTAAAACAGGAACAATCTCCTGGGCTCTGGCAATATGGCCGTTTCCGGTTCCCTGGAAGGCGTAAAGGACTTTCATAAGCTGAAACTGGTTACAATTTTCATCAGTTCAGCGCTGTCGATCTCCTGGATTTCTTCCGCCTCTTCGTCTTTCAGCAGATGTTTATGTTCCTCATAGTAAAAAATCCGCCAGTTTCCGTTATGACATTCCAATGCCGAGAGATTTTCTATCCAGTCACCGGAATTCATATAAACACAGGAACCTTTCTTGCCTTTAAACTCACGGATCTGCGGCTGATGGATATGACCACAGATGACATAATCATATTGGTTGTCAACAGCCAGTTCGGAAGCCGTAAGCTCAAAATCGCCGATGTATTTTACAGCCTTCTTAACATTGTTTTTGATTTTCTTTGAAAATGAGTATTTCTCCCTGCCCAATTTCTCCAGGCACCAGTTGACCAGATTATTGATCACAATAAGAAGGTCGTATCCCTTACTCCCAAGTTTCGCAATCCATTTGGAATGCTGCACCGAGGCGTCGAATACGTCACCGTGAAAGATCCACGTTTTCTTATGGTTGATATCGAGGCAGATCTTGTTACAGACCTTAAGCTTACCCAGCTGGAAATCGGTAAACTTCCGGAACATTTCATCATGGTTTCCGGTAATGTAGTAAACTTCTGTATTTTTGGTGGCAAAGGAAAGGATTTTCCGGATCACCTTTAGATGGGGCTTAGGGAAGTAAGACTTTTTGAACTGCCAGATATCGATGATGTCACCATTCAGCACCAGTATTTTCGGCTGGATGGAGTCTAAATACCTTAGCAGTTCTTTGGCCTTACATCCGTAAGTACCCAGATGCACATCCGATATGACAACTAAATCAACGTTTCTTTTCATACTTATGCAAAGAAACTAATTGAAAATGAATTGTATATGAATGCTATATTATCTTTTAGATCGAGTTCATCAGCTCTTCTGTAATTTCCATATTGTGATAGACGTTCTGGACGTCATCATCTTCTTCAAAACGCTCAAGCATTTTCATATTGGCCTTGAACTGTTCCTCGTTCACTTCTTTTGTATTGTTCGGGATTCTCTGCAGTTCGGCACTTTTAGCTTCTATGCCCAGTTCATCCAGTTTATGGGATAGAGAACCGAAATCTTCGAATGCCGTAGTGATCATTACTTCTTCTTCATCCTTTTCCACATCTTCTGCTCCGCCGTCAATCATCTCCATTTCAAACTCGTCCCAGTCCATTTTAATCTGAGCCAGGTCGATGGTGAAAATCCCTTTACGGTCAAAAATAAAAGCCAGTTCCCCGTTCTTTCCAAGGTTACCGTCAAATTTATTGAAAACGGCTCTTACGTTGGCTACCGTACGGGTGGTATTATTGGTGGTACATTCTACAAAAAATGCGACTCCGCCCTGTCCGTATCCTTCGTAGGTTACTTCTTCATAGTTTTCTGCATCTGCACCGCTTGCTTTCTTGATAGCCCTCTCTACATTATCTTTCGGCATATTGGCTCCTTTTGCATTCTGGATGCACCTTCTCAGGGCAGGATTGGCCTCTACATCCGGGCCGCCGGCTTTTACTGCCAGGGCAATATCTTTACCGATTTTGGAAAACGTTTTGGCCATCTTGTCCCATCTGGCCATTTTAGAAGCTTTTCTATATTCAAATGCTCTTCCCATTGTAATTTTTAAATTTCAACAAAATTAACTAAAAGTCAACGAAAAAAAAATACCCCCAGAGAACTGGAGGTATTTATATTGAGAAAAATTTAATTATTTTCTTCTTTTAGCCGGAGCTTTTCTTTTAGCTGGAGCTTTCTTAACAACAGTTTTCTTCTCTACAACTTCTAGATCAGATTTCTGCAAAGCTTCCCAAGCAGCACCGTTTACTGCTTCAACAACTACTTTTCTGTCAGACATTCTTTCAGCATCAGAAGCTTTTTCTGAAACTTTAGCATCTCTTTCACCAACACCGATAGACTTCAGTTGGTTACCGCTAACTCCTCTAGCTTCTAAAGCAGCAACTACAGCAGCAGCTCTTTCTCTAGATAATTTAAGGTTGTAAGCAGCAGCACCTTTAGCATCAGTATGACCTGTAACTAAGAAAGTAGCGCTATTATCTTGCTTAACAATTGTTGCAGCTTGATCTAATTTACCACTAGATTCAGCTCTGATTGTAGCTTTGTTGAAATCGAATAAAATATCTTTAAGAGCACCTGTAGCTTCTAAAGCAATTACATCTTTAGGCTTAGGACATCCGTTGTATTCCGGAAGACCTGGAACGGTAGGACAAGCATCATCTTTATCAAGGATACCGTCACCGTCTGTATCCGGCCAAGGACAACCGTTGTTTTCAGCTGGACCTGCCACTGTAGGACAAGCATCATCTTTGTCGATTACACCGTCACCGTCAGTATCCGGCCAAGGGCATCCGTTGTTTTCAACCGGACCAGCTACGTCTGGACATTGATCGTCTTTATCCGGAACTCCGTCACCGTCAGTATCAGGACATCCCTGGAACTCAGGTAAACCTGGGGTATCAGGACATAAATCGTCTTTATCTAAAATACCATCCTTATCTCTGTCTCTGTTTCCGAATCTGAATAATAGAGAAGCAGAAGCTTGCCAGAAGTTGGCATAATCTGGCTTATCAATTGGAGTACCTACGTAATCTCCCTGAACACCAATACCGAAGTTTTTAGTTACCCAGAAGTTAGCACCTGCACCAGCAGATACTGTAAAGAAGTTAGCTTTACCGTTAAGATCACCGTCATTGTCATGAGTGTAACCTAGTAAATCTGTTCTTGGGAATGTAAGACCTGTGTAGTCTTGTCTCAAATAGTTTGCACCAACTCTTAAGTAAGGGTCAAACCAAGATTCTTCGTCCCAAAGAAGACCTGCTGCTTTAGCCTGTAAACCAAGACCAGTCATCAACATGA
>JAKOOI010000554.1 GCA_022701475.1 Weeksellaceae bacterium | reverse complement strand
CTCGTGCCAGCCAGCTGAAAAAGCTTTCTGAAGTACACCAGCCAGACCGGGAAGCTGAAGGGAGCCATCAGCCGGTAATCCAGGGCATTCACAGGGTAAAAGTACTGGACAAAATAAGAGCATACGGTTCCGAAAATGCCTGTAAACACAAGAAAAAATTCAGCGTCTGTAAGTTTATGTTTCACGAACATATAACCGATAATAAGAAGATTCAGGAAACCCAGTCCGTAGATGGCATAGTTAATCCTGCCGCCTCCCGGATCTGCAATATGGATAAACGGGTTGAAGGTGGTACAAAGCCCCTGAAACAGTTCGGGAAGAAGTTTGGAGGTCGGATATAACCCTAGGATGAGGGCATCGTCAATATAATTACCGTTAAAATAGTCGATGAACAGGAATTTATACAGCACGACAAAGATACTTCCGGCCATCCCGGACATGATAAATATCCGGGAATAGCTTCTCCTGAGAAAAACCAGCCCGAAAAGCCCGGTTCCGCCGATGATGAAAAGGGAACTGTACCGGATATTGTAGAGGGCGATCAGGCATAATGAAAGATAGAATACGGCACGGGGATTTTTAAGTCTGCCTTCTATGATCAGTGAAGAGACATACAGGAATACAAGGACAAACGGAAGGATCAGCGATTCGCTCATCGTATAGGAAAAGATCGAAAGGAAACTGAACAAGCTGCATACCACAACGGATTCCCTGAAATAAAATTTTTTCTTCCAGGCAAAGAAAACGATGAACAGCAAGGCGGCGAGTCCAACGGCTTTGCTTGCCCAGAATTCATCCAGTCCTGTACAGGTAAAAAGTTTAATGCTTACAGGATATCCTACCGGGGTGGTCGTATTGTCGATAACCGGAAAAACATGGGCAAACCGCAGATAGCGTATGGAATCCGGGCTGACACGGCCTTTCTCATTGAGTAAAAAACGCAAAATGGTCATCATAAAAGTAATGATGACCAGTATAATCTGAATATGTCTTTCTTTGAATCGTATCAAGGTGATGGTTATTTGAATATAAGGTCAGGCTTTGAGGGCCAAATGTATAACTTATAATTCATAACTCATCGCTTATCTCTGTTTTGAAAACATTTTCGCTACTTTTTCCGCTTTTTTGCTTTCCGAATAATCATAGAATCCTTCTCCGGATTTTACGCCGAGCTTTCCTGCCATTACCATATTGACAAGCAATGGATTAGGGGCATACTTGGGATTCCTGAATCCGTCATACATCACATTCAGGATGGCCAGGCAAACATCGAGGCCGATGAAATCCGCCAGCTGGAGCGGTCCCATCGGGTGGGCCATTCCCAGTTTCATCACGGTATCGATTTCCTCTACACCCGCAACACCGTTGTACAGCGTTTCAATAGATTCATTGATCATCGGCATCAGGATCCTGTTGGCCACGAATCCCGGATAATCATTTACTTCTACCGGGACTTTCCCCAACGTCCGGCTCATTTCATAAGTCGTATCGAAGGTTTCCTGGGAAGTAGAATAGCCCTAAATGATTTCCACCAGCTTCATGATCGGAACCGGGTTCATGAAATGCATTCCGATCACCTTGTCTGCTCTTCTGGTAGCCGCCGCAATTTTCGTAATGGAAATGGAAGAGGTATTGGTGGCGAGGATACAGTGTTCAGGCGCAAATTCATCCATCTGCCCGAAGATTTTCAGTTTCAGATCCTGGTTTTCGGTAGCTGCCTCTACCATCAGGTCGGCATTGCCTGCCGCATCCTGAAGCGCCGTAAAAGTACTGATATTTCCAAGGGTTTCCGTTTTCTGCTGTTCGGTAAGGTTTCCTTTGGCGATAATCCTGTCCAGATTGGCAGTGATGGTGGCAAGGCCTTTGTCCAGCGCTTCCTGCGAAACGTCTACCAGTTTAACGGTGAACCCGCTTTGGGCAAAGGTATGCGCAATCCCGTTTCCCATGGTTCCTGCTCCGATAACGACGATGTTTTGAATCATTTCTTTTTATTTGATTTGAATTTATTTTTTGTAAAGGGTAATATTCCTGGCTTTTGAAAAGTCGGCTTTTTTTACGGTTTCAGCGGCATCGAAATTGACCATTCCGTCGCTCTGTTTTTTTCGGGTACTGTTCTGGCTGCTGACCGCGGATTTCAGGCCTGATACCAATTGTGTTTTCTGGGTTTTCGAAAGCCCGTCTGTCCCGATGTACAGGTTATATTCGCCTTCCCTTCCGAGACCGCTCTGCTTGTATACTTCCAGGGACCGTATTTTGTTCTTTTGCTGGAAGCCTTTGATATAATCCATAACAGGTTTATCGGAAGGCGTACCGCAGCAAACGCTGGCATAGCCTACCTGCAGGTAATTTTCGCTTTTCTGTGCCAGAAAGAAAAGACTGCTGAATAATGCCGTGGTGATGAATATTTTTTTCATAATAACCGGTTTTAAAAATAAGATTAAATTTTTACCTGGTAAAATAATCCCAGAAAGTCTTTGAAATGTCCGAGATCATTTTACAGTTGACAGCACCCGTTTCCATTGAGTTGCTGACGAATACAGCTATTGCATAATGTTTGCCAGAAGGTGTCGTGATGATGGCCATTTCATTTTCTGCACCGGTAAGGCCGGCGTTGTTCTTTCCGGAAGCTCCCGTTTTCCGCGCCGCGGGCGTACCTGCCGGCAACTGTTCGATCAGTTTGTTTTTCCCGGTGGAGGTTGACAGCATCACTTTCATCAGGTAATCCGTGGATTTTTTGCTTAAAAGCTTTCCGTCATAGAACATTTTAAGCAAGGTAACAGCTGATCGTGTTGTGGTAGAATTCCGGTACTGTGCATTCCAGTCTTTATGCATCTGCGCTTCAGTATACCTGATCCGGAAATTTTTCATTCCTTTCGCATTCATGAACTTCTGGACTGCAGCTGTGCCGCCCACCAGTTTCAGCAGGATGTCACAGCCGTTGTTGTCGCTCTGTGCAACGGTCAGTTCCAGGATTTCACGCAGCGGCACGCCGGGATTTCCGTCGGGGTACTTTTCACGGAGCGGCGACCAGGTATCTTTCATAAGGCCGGACGGATCCAGCGCTACTTTCTGATCCAGGGAAAGTTTTCCGCGGTCTACCGCATCCAGGACGGCAGCCGCAATATGGAATTTAAAAACACTTTGCATCGGAAGCTTCCGGTCTGCATTTCTGTTGTAGACAAAGCCGTTTTCAAAACCGAGAACCGAAATTCCTATGGTTGCCTGCTTATTCCGGGTGAGGGAATCTATTTTCCGGTCGATGTCGGATTGCTGGCCAAAGGCAAACCCTGCAAGCAAAACGAGTAAAAGGCTGAGTTTTTTCATCCTGTAATATAAAAAATCCCTCTGAAAAAACAGAAGGATAACAGGTATTTAATAAAATTTTATCTTAATGCATGCTTACTGCGGCAATCATCGTCCCGAAAATCATCAGGATATAAAGACCGAATACGACGATGGTAAGGATACCGATGAATTTGTAATGCGATTTCAGGTATTCGAATGCTTTGGTAAGCTCCGTCTGATTGTTTGACCGCAATGCCGATTTCATATTCGATCCGAAACGGTACAGGTAGCTGATCGGGAAGAAGTAGAAAGCAGCAATGGCGAAGTAAACCAGGGAGAAGAGTATACCGCCGCCCATGGGCATCATGCTGCTGTAAGAACTGAATGATGCTCCCAACGTAAGCATGAACAGGCCGGCAAGCACCATAAAACCGATCCCGATAAAGCCGAGGATGGCCAGAAAGGTGGTCCATTTGGCGGCTTCGGCCAAAAATGATTTTGAAGCACCGTCGATTCTTAATTCATCAAACTGATCAAAAGGAGATTTTGTTTCCATGGAATGTAAATTTTTTTCCGAAAATAAATAAAAATTTTCAGATTCAGCGCCGGTACCGGTTATTTTTCTGTAATTCTCATAAACAAGTGCAGATCCTGCCGGCAGAAAAAATCTCCCGCAGAGTAATGGGGTGCCCGTCTGGCACCCCATTACTCTGCGGGAGTATATTCAAAACAGGGTGTGAAGCCAGTAAAGCCTGACCATTGCCGTATTCACCGCTTTCAGCGGTATGGTTAGTTTATTTCAGTTCAAGCGACTGCAGGTTGATCCCGTTGCTTTTAAAGATAATCCGGATTTTGTTTTCCCCTTTTTTCAGATTGATGCCTTTGGCAGAAACGGTTTTCCAGGTTTCGTTGCCTCCCGTTGAAGGCAGTGAAACGGCAGCCAGCTGTTTTCCTGCTGCATCTTCGATGCTTAGGCTTCCTGCTTTGGGGGCCGCGTACCTGATGTCCGCCGTAAATCCCTTTGCGGATTTTGCATTCACCGTGTACTGCAGCCATTCCCCCGTTTCGGTTTTGCCTACATAGTATTGGCCGTCTGCCGTTTTATAAATGTCCACGCCGTCGTTGCGCAGCTGGTCTCCGGAGTTCCATTCCGATCTTTTTGCCGGATCGCTCACCCATAGGTTAACGAAATCCTTATCCGAATAAGCCGCTCCGATTCTCCCCAGATCATACTCCGCTGCACTGATTTTTCCCGGAGCCTGAAGCTTTGCAAATGGTTTCGCAGAAGCATCCGTTGTCTGCCTGAACATAGCATCAATGACGTCCTGCCTGATTTCAACATTACTGAATTTATAGTTTTCCGCAATCTGCATCAGCGCTTTCTCCGCGAATGCCCGGGAAGGCTTTTCGCCGCCGTTTTTCCAGTACTTCAGTAGTTGTTCATATTCGGGAGTGATTTTCACATTGGTGATGCCGGCAATATTATCGATTTTTTTCATCGGCCAGAAGGCATATCCGATGTTGTGCCTGTCCAGCAGCTGGATCAGTTCCGTAAACCATACGTTGGAGTTTTCCCCGGTTTCGCCCAGCCAGACCGGTACATTGTATTTTTTTCTCAGGTCAAGGACCGGTTTCAGGGCAGCATCGTCATTATTCGTCCAGTATTTATGGAAGCTGAAGACCATATTATTGTCCCAGAGCGGCGTCAGTCCGTTGTAATTGTTGCCCCATCCGTTTCCTTCGATGATGATGATATGCTTCTGATCAACTTTGCGGATCGCTTCTGTGATTTCCCGCTGCAGTTTCCAGAGCGGGGCATTGGACATCTCATCGGTTCCGTTCGGGTTTTTTCCGGTAAAATTGATATTGGGTTCGTTAATCAGGTCGTAACCGCCGATCCACGGCTCATCTTTATACCGTTCCGCCAGCTTTTTCCATAAGGCTATGGTTTTGCGTTGGTTTTCCTCACTTTCCCATAGAGAGGGTTTCGATTTGTCGTTATCCGAAATATTCACATCGTTTCCCTGTCCGCCAGGCGTGGCATGGAGATCCAG
>JAKOOI010000562.1 GCA_022701475.1 Weeksellaceae bacterium | reverse complement strand
CAGGATACCCTTTTTTCAGGATCCATCACAAACACCTCATCAACCTTGAGCACCTGAAAGAATACATCAGGGGAAAAGGAGGCCAGGTAGTTATGGCAGACAATTCCGTTCTGGATGTTTCGACCCGGAAGAAAAACGAATTTCTCAATGCAATCGCCTGGTAAAAGCCTCTTCTTCGCTACGGGCATCAGCTGCCATGCATAAGGAATTCCCGCCACTGGTCCCGGGCCGACCAGGGTACCTCAGATACAGATCAGCTTTACATAGAGGGCGGCATGGTAAATATCAAGAGTCAGCAGCTGCTACCGCCGGTTCACCTGTTCCGGAACCGGTACATGAAATACGGCAACATAAATTACTCTATATCAAACCGATAATCACTTACAGCAAAATCACGCACATTTAATCAAAAACCATCAGCACCTGCTTATTCACGGTAGAGAGATTTCTCATATCCTGTTACCTTTATTCCATTAAAACGGAAACCGGAACTGTCCCGGCTGAACAGGGACGTTCATGAATAGTAACCTTAAAGTTTTTTATTGGTTTTTGATGCATAAAATCATTATCCCCCATGGTAAGACTGTATTTTTTAACCCTTTACTTTCTGTTGGGAACGCTTGTCATCCATGCGCAGAACCAACCGCCCTGCAGCGATTTCAATGATGCTTCGAACCCGGCCGGCAACTGGGTTCCTGCTCCTTATCCTAACGGAATGGTGAACGCCTCTTTCGGCAATCCCAATTCCCTGGACGGATCGCAATACCTGATCCTGAGCGACCTTTCCGGCAGTTCATGGTATGTAAATGATCAGGATTATAAATTCCTTGGTGAAAGGTTCGCCGGCCAATGCCTGTACTTTGACTTTTACCTGAAATCAGATGGCGGATACGGCGCTCCTGTCCATCCCAGGATCACGCTTTCCAACGGAACCAACAGCATTACTTTCCTGGCCAGTGTAACCGTGACCCCGGGAAGCGGCTGGGTGCGTGTAAAAGCTCCTATTGCTGCCGCCACCAGCTCCGCTCTGCCCGGTAATTCAGACGGAAGCTGGACGATGGATCCGGGGATGACCTGGAATGACTTTAATGGTGTTATGTACGGTTCTACCATGGTTATGCTTTCCCCGGATTATACCTCAAGCCCCAGCGAAACCGTATTGTATGACAACATTTGTGTGAAATCCTGCGAAAACTGCGGCGGCTGCAATTCCAACTTTAAGCTGCAGATGACTACCAGTACTTCAGGCAGCTATACCACCGGGCAGGTATTCCTGGAAAGCACCAATGCACCGGATCTCTACAAAGCAGACTGGGGTGACGGAACCACCGGAGATGTGATGACTTCCCATACCTACACCAGCAGCGGAAGCTATAAAATATGCGTCACCCAGTTTGAGAACGGCAAACCGAAATGTACCACCTGCCTTGAAGTCTGCATTCCCAAGCCTGCCGACAGCGGAAACGGTAAAAAACAGGAACCAATGAGATCCCCGATGAAAGAGATTGCCGACGCTGCAAAAGGAGAAAAAACCCCGGTTGCAGATAAGGGATTTATTCTGGTTCCGAATCCTGCCCGCAATTACGTTGAAATAAAAATGAACAATGATAAAAAAGGCAGCGTATCCGTTACGGTTACGGATGCTTCGGGTAAAGCAGTTATCCAAAGTACAGAAACTGTGGAAAGCGGACCGCAGAGCATGACCCTTAGTACGGAGAAGCTGATCCGGGGCCTTTATCATATAGAAATCAAATCCGGGCAGTCAAGTGCCGTACAGAAACTGATGATTTCAAAATAAACCGGCTACAATTTTTTTCATAAGAGAGGCTGTTTTCACTGAAGACAGCCTTCTTCATCACGCTGCCCTCCCTAAAGCTCCATTCAACCTATGATTTCCGCTTCTTCTCTATTCCGGATGCTTTTTTAAGCTTATATTATCGGTGTACTTTTGACAATCCTGTTTACAACGATGACAGTTATACAAATCCGGCATATTGTTACTATTTTTTTTATCCACAACCATCATTAAAATAGTGATTGCCCTGAAACAATTTGTATTTTTGTAGGTATAACTCCTCAATATGTCAGTTTTTTCAGAAAATATAAGACTTCTGCGCAGCAAACTGGGAAAGACCCAGCGTGAATTGTCTCAGCAGATACAAATTACCTCTTCCCGGTACAGTTCTTATGAGAACGGGAAATCCAAACCGCCCGTTGATATACTGATCAGGATTTCAAGAATATTCAATGTCAGCATCGACCTTCTGCTTTCTGTGGATCTGACAAAACATGCCCTGAAGGATATGCTCAAGCTGCCGGATAACAGGATCGTGCTGCCGGTGGTGGTAGACCAGGCCGGAAATGAAAGTATAGAAATTGTTCCCCAGAAAGCGACCATGGGGTACCTCAGAGGATACAGCGATCCCGATTATATCGAAAGCCTGGAGACCATTTCCCTCCCTTTCCTGAAAAACGGCAAATTCAGGGCGTTCCCTGCAGACGGTGATTCTATGCCGCCTTTCAGAAACGGATCCTATATCATCGGGAAATACATGGAGGGCGTAGATGACCTTAAATCGGGAAATACCTATGTTTTCATCACGCTCAATGATGGGATTACCTATAAAAGGCTGAGAGCTAAAAACAAGGCTTCCCTTACCGTAGCATCAGACAATACTTTTTACGAACCCTATGATATTCCGCTGAATGAAGTCGTTGAAGTATGGAAATATGCCACCGGTATTTTTCCTGAAGATTTTTAATGACGCTGATTCAGTACTGCTAAGCGGGTGTTCTTCCTGATATGATGCCCATCAGAATGGACCGTCATATCAGACCGACCCTTTTCCGGCCCAGAAATTTCAGGCATCTTCAGTTTTAAAAAATATACTACGATGATTCAACTTCCTTTATCCAAACTTTCCGATGTCGGAACCACCATTTTCAGCCAGATGACCCAGCTGGCCCATACGCATGAAGCGATTAACCTTTCCCAGGGATTCCCGGACTTTCCGGCCGACCCCGTTCTGCTGGACCATGTAAACGGCTTTATCAGAAATGGTTTTAATCAATACGCACCAATGGGCGGAATGATGGTACTGAAAGAAGAAATCGCCGTAAAAATTGAGAATACCCATCAGGCAGTCTACCATCC
>JAKOOI010000550.1 GCA_022701475.1 Weeksellaceae bacterium | reverse complement strand
ATTGCCGATCTTGACCTGGTATTGCTGATGAGTGTGAATCCCGGATTCGGAGGACAGAAATTCATCGAAAATACCTACAAGAAAATTGCCGAAACAAAGGAACTGATTGCCAGCAACAACTCTACGGCCCTGATTCAGATCGACGGTGGTGTGAATCTGGACAATGCTGCCAGGCTCTTTGAAGCGGGAGCGGATGTGCTGGTGGCAGGAAATGCCGTATTTTCAGCGGAAAACCCCGAAAAAACGATAGAGCTCATGAAGATCTGACGTAATTTTTCTATAAAATACAAAAAGGCAGCTCCATGAGCTGCCTTTGATTTTCTGAAGAAATGAATCTCTGATGGTTACTAGTTTAAGACTTTAATGCTTAAGTTTCCTTGTTCTAATGCTGATGTAAAGATGGGGAAAATAAGATATTCACCGCATCCGTATAAATACGGAATTTTCAGATCCGTATTTATACGGATGCTCCCGGATGTTTGTCTGCTTAAGGGCATTCTTAATGACTTTTTCCGGAACAGGACATCGCATAGCACGTAAGATCCCGGATCCTGTGACCTGATCTTTTGATTTATTATAAACCTGTAAGCCGGCAGCAGACTGCCATTTATGGTGCCGATCATCCGAAATCCTCAAAAAAAAATCCGGAGAAGCAAATCCCCGGACCATATATTTTGACATCTGATGTCTGAACTTAAAAAATCTCTCTTCCTGAAAAATGGAACTGTGCTTCGATCAGTGCATTTTCGTCAGAATCTGAACCGTGAACCGCATTTTCGCCGATGCTTCTTGCAAACATTTTTCTGATGGTTCCCTCTGCAGCTTCAGCAGGGTTGGTAGATCCGATTAGCGTTCTGAAATCTTCCACTGCATTGTCTTTTTCCAATACTGCAGCCACAATTGGTCCTGAGCTCATGAATTCTACCAGCTCTCCGTAAAAAGGTCTCTCGGAATGTACTTCATAGAATTTTTTAGCATCAGCAACGGTCAGCTGTGTAAGTTTTAATGCTTTAATCCTGAAACCACCTTCAGAAATTTTACCCAATATAGCACCGATATGCCCGTCTGCAACTGCGTCCGGCTTAATCATGGTGAATGTAATGTTAGACATAACTAAATATTTTTTTAATGGCGCGAAAATACGAAAAAATAAACAAATCCTGTTTAAAATAATTTTAACTTTTATTAACAAATTAAAGTGTAATTTTTGGCACAGTAATTGCAACTATAGATTCGATTCTCATGTTTAATTTGAGTTTTCATGGTTATTAGTTTTTACCCAGCTTCGGCTGGGTTTTTTTGTAACAGGTGGGAATCTGTACCGAATGGATAAATAAAGAATATCAGCCAAAAAAAATCAGGCATATCTGAACCGCCTTCCAGCGTATATCAGTTTGCGCATGCCGGAACGATCACGAACCAGCTGTAGTATACTAATGTGAATTCGATAGTATTTATTTGTTTTTAAATACTTTATACAATTATAAGTCAGGAAAATGATGAGATTTCTGAGCAGAGTCACCTTTCAAGAGAGTAATATGATCATTTCCAATAGAAGCTTGCCGACCGTTACTGCGGAAAAAGGAACTTCCGGCTTCCTTCTTCCAGCCTTATTAATCGGTCACAAATTTAAGCTCATGTTAAAGATCAATAGCGTCGGGCTAAAGCCCGACGTCATGATAGCGGTATACATCCGGCTTTAGCCAAAATCTATTCGCATTCAGCTCATGCCGGATCATCATACATCCATAGTAAACGGACTGAAATCAATCCGATTAACTATAGACCTGATTTTACATAGAACTCACTCACGTTATACTACATCTGACCATTAAAAATATGGTTGTATTTATAAGGATTTTTTTTCGCGGCTCTTATCTGACAGGATGTGTATAAGAAAACAAGTCTTTTGGGAGATAAAATCTTATGAACCAGGATGACTTTTATTTGCATGTCCTTAGCTGCACTGATTCGCTTTCAGACACCTCCGTTCTTTGAACCCAGCAGGAAATGACAGGATGATTCAAGACCACGCGTAAAACCCGGTGATGATCCAAAAGCGGATCGGTACCGAAAGCCGGAACCGGACAGAGCCTGCTGATTTATTGATACAGCCGCAGACCGGGAAGTGCAAGAATTATAACTATTATAGATGATGACTCAGCCTGAATAAAATACTATGACAAAAAAGTCTTATTCTATAAAACTGATTATTTCTGGGCAGATTCTTCCGCCTCCTCCATCAGTTTAAGATAAGTAGAGTACCTTGAATGCTGTATTCCGCCTGTTTCCAAGGCATCCAGGACGGCACATTTGGGTTCGTTCACGTGGAGGCAGTTGTGAAATTTGCATTCCTTCCGCTTTCTGAAAATTTCGGGAAAATAATGCTGCACTTCTTCCTTTTCAATATCAATCATGGCAAACTCACGGACTCCCGGCGTATCGATTACATTTCCGCCAAAATCCCAGAAATGCATCTGGGCAAAAGTAGTCGTATGTTTTCCTTTCAGATGGGTATCCGAAATCTCAGAGGTTTTGAGATTCAGGCCGGGCTGAAGCGCGTTAACCAGTGTTGACTTTCCGCAGCCTGAGTGACCGAAAAATACAGATGTTTTGTCCTGCAGTATTTCTGTCAGCTGCTCAAGGTTCAGCCTGGAGTAAGAAGAAATCTCAACGGAATCATACCCTATTTCCCGGTACAGGAATTCAATATCCTTAACAATTTCAATCTCCTCTTCGTGCAGCACATCCATCTTATTGAAAAGGATCAGGGGCGTAATATTATAAGCTTCACAGCAGGCCAGGAACCGGTCCAGGAATCCCAGTGACGTTTCAGGATGCTTTAAGGTAAAAATAAAACAGGCCAGATCTATATTGGATGCAATGATGTGCGCTTCCTTGGAAAGGTTGACTGATTTCCGGATCAGGTAATTGGTACGGGGTTCAATTTTCGTAATCCATGCGATATCGTCCTGTTCCAGCTGGAATTCTACAAAATCCCCAACGGCCAGCGGGTTGGTAAGCCTGGTTTTGATCAGCTTAAATTTCCCGCGGATCCTTGCCTCGAAGATCGTTCCGGTTTCCGGCTCCAGAACCTGGTACCAGCTTCC
>JAKOOI010000540.1 GCA_022701475.1 Weeksellaceae bacterium | reverse complement strand
CTGGTAGGAGCTACCATGACCATGCGTCCTGACCTGGCGAGAGTCGCCTTTCCGGGAGTAGGGGTGCTGGATATGCTGAGGTATAATAAATTTACCGCCGGAGCGGGATGGTCATACGACTACGGAACAGCGGAAGACAGCAAAGAAATGTTCGAGTACCTGAAATCCTATTCTCCGGTCCACAATGTGAAGGCCGGAACCTGTTATCCTTCTACCATGATCATCACCAGCGACCATGACGACAGGGTAGTACCCGCGCACTCTTTTAAATTCGGCGCAGAGCTGCAGGAAAAACAGGCCTGTAACCATCCTGTTTTGTTGAGAATAGAAAAAAATGCAGGCCACGGAGCCGGAAGGTCAACCGAGCAGGTCATCGGTGAAAACGCAGACCTGATTTCCTTTGCCCTGTTTGAAATGGGAATCCGGAAATTAGGAAAATAAATTACGTCCAACAGAAATCATAAAGAAGCCGGCAATTTGCCGGCTTCTTTGTCTTATGTGCCCTTTAATTCTTAGTGAATTTTGCGCTGGCATTTCAGATATCAGACCATTTTAGAGGAGGTTGTATTTGTAATTTAGTATCATGCAAGATTCGGCAAGGTTGAAAATTAGCAATCACAGCGTATTCTCCCAAAAAAGTGTAATTTTAGCCATCTATTAAATCTGAAAGTATGAGAAGGGAAATTCAGAATAAAACGCCTCAGTTCGATATCTCCGGTAAATCACCGGAAATCTATCCGTTTGAAAAAGACGGATTGCAGCTGAAGTCATCCTATGGTCCGGGAGATGTTAAAGATAAGGAGCTTACGAAGACCTCACCCGGGATAGCACCCTATCTCCGCGGACCGTATTCCACCATGTATGTGCAGAAACCCTGGACCATCCGGCAGTATGCCGGTTTTTCCACCGCCGAGGAATCCAATGCTTTTTACAGAAGGAACCTGGCTGCCGGCCAGAAAGGGCTTTCCGTGGCTTTCGACCTGGCAACCCACAGAGGATATGACTCTGATCATGCAAGGGTCGTAGGCGATGTCGGAAAAGCCGGTGTGGCGATTGATTCGGTTGAGGATATGAAAATCCTGTTCAATGAAATCCCGCTGGACCAGATTTCGGTTTCCATGACGATGAACGGCGCCGTGCTGCCCATTCTCTCCTTCTATATCGTAGCTGCAGAAGAGCAGGGTGTTTCACAGGAACTGCTTTCCGGGACGATCCAGAATGACATCCTCAAAGAATTCATGGTACGGAATACCTATATCTATCCGCCGGCTCCTTCTATGAAGATCATTGCCGATATTTTTGAATATACTTCCCGGAACATTCCGAAATTTAACTCCATTTCCATTTCAGGCTACCATATGCAGGAAGCCGGGGCAACACCGGTGCTGGAAATGGCCTATACCTTAGCAGACGGACTCGAATATGTGCGTACCGGAATACAAGCCGGAATGAAGGTGGATGATTTTGCCCCGCGGCTCTCCTTTTTCTGGGCCATTGGCATGAACCATTTTATGGAAATCGCGAAAATGAGGGCTGCAAGGTACATCTGGGCCACCCTGCTGAAGCACTTTGATCCGCAGAACCCGAAATCACTGGCATTACGGACGCATTCCCAGACTTCAGGATGGTCTCTTACGGAACAGGAACCCTTCAACAATATTACCCGGACAGCCATTGAAGCGCTGTCTTCAGCATTGGGCGGAACACAGTCGCTCCATACCAATGCGCTGGACGAAGCCATTGCGCTTCCAACCGATTATTCGGCAAAAATCGCCAGGAATACCCAGATCATCCTGCAGCAGGAAAGCGGCATCTGCGATGTCGTAGACCCGATGGGCGGAAGCAACCTGGTGGAAAGCCTCACCCAGCAGATGATTGAAGAAGCCATGAAATACATCGATGAAGTAGAAAAAGAAGGCGGCATGACCAAAGCCATCGAAGCCGGCATCCCGAAAATGAGGATTGAAGAAGCTGCTGCCCGGAAACAGGCTAAAATAGACAGCGGGGAGGAATTCATTATTGGCGTAAATTCATTCCGGTCAGCACTGAAACAGCAGCCTATGGAAATCCTGGACATCGATAATACCGAAGTCCGCAGGAAACAGATCGAAAGACTGGAAAAAATAAAAGCAGAAAGGAATACCGCAGCTGTAGAAGGAATTTTAAATGAAATCAGGACTTCTGCCAGAAGCGGCGAAGGAAATTTACTCGCCCTGTGCATCGAAGCAGCCAGAAGAAGGGTAACGCTCGGCGAAATGAGCGATGCCATGGAGGAAAGCTTCGGCAGGTACAAAGCAAACATCAGAACCATCTCAGGAGTATATGCCATGAATGCAGGGAAAAATGAATATTTCGGAAAAGCTCTGGAACTGACCCAGAAATTCGAAGACGAAGAAGGCCGCCGTCCCCGACTGATGGTTGCCAAAATGGGCCAGGACGGTCACGACAGGGGAGCAAAGGTAGTGGCCACCGCTTTTGCCGATATGGGATTCGATGTAGACGTCGCACCGCTGTTCCAGACGCCGGAAGAGGTAGCAAAGCAGGCGGTGGAAAACGATATCCATATTTTAGGCGTTTCATCGCTGGCCGCCGGACATAAGACGCTGGTTCCCCAGGTGGTGGCGGAACTCGGAAAACTGGGGGCAGATGATATTACCATTGTAGTCGGAGGTGTCATTCCGCAGCAGGATTATGAATTCCTGTATGCCAACGGAGCAGACTTTATTTTCGGACCCGGTACCAATCTCCCGAAATGTGCCGTAGATATTTTAGAACGGTTTTTACATTAACGTGAAATGGATAAGTGCCTTCACTGTGCCTGTCAGAATAAAGAGTCAGCCGGCCGGATCACGGTCTGAATGGAACATTAACAGATAAAAAATACTGTTTGGTGTGCTGAACCATAGGCAGGGAAAGTTAACCCGCAACTTCCCCGCATCCGGCTTCCCTCTTGCCTGCTGAACTGATTTCCGGTCCGGGTTTACGTTAAACTATTTTAACGTTACGCAAATTGCGGTTTGCATGGCTTTTGTATAAACTTAAAAAAAATAATTATGGCTTATACAGTAGTTTCCGTTTTTCCTTCGACAGCAGATACGGAAGGAATTAAAAATGACCTGAAAAATTTCGGATTCAATGAATCTGATATCCTGATCTCAAGAGCGCAGACTTCAAATGAACTGGCAGGAGAGACACAAGAAACCCATACGAGAGACCAGAGCTTCTGGGATTTTATCTTCGCCAATGATATCGAGGCACTGGATGCTTACCGGAACGAGAGCACCGGAAATACCAATATTGTGGTCTATGCGGATACCTTCGAAGAAGCCCAGAGGGCAAAAATGATTCTCAATGAAAAAGGGGCGATTCAGGTACAGCGTAAAGAAGGGGAAACCCATAACCACCAGCAGCAGGCTACTCCTCCCGAAGGAATGTCTGAGGATGTTTATAACGGCATTATTGCCAAGGCAAGACATAATGTTTACTTTCTGGGGTCAGACCGTCAGGATACAGGCAACAACAGAGGTATGGAAGACGAAATGGACAGCCAAGGCTCCAAAGATTAACGTTACGTCCTCTCAGTACAAATCAGGCCATCATTTTTATGATGGCCTTTACTTGTACTCTCTGCCGGTCTCTGTTTTAATTACTGCACGATCAGGCACATACTCTTAAGCCAGGTACAGAACCTTGCTGGCAGATAAAATTCAGATGATTTGCAGATTTGTAAATTTTTATTATATTTGCAGTTCAAAATAAAGTTTAACCCTTAAAAAACAACGGAGCAATGTTCAGAGCAACACCTATTTCTTCTACA
>JAKOOI010000533.1 GCA_022701475.1 Weeksellaceae bacterium | reverse complement strand
TGCGGAAAAATATAAAAATAAATTTAATATCCCGATGAAGGTATACCCTGTGAAAATTTCAGACGGAATCAAAGAATACAAGACAGATGAATACATTTAATCCTAAGAAAAATCCGCACCGGCGCTACAATCCGCTGCTGGGTGAATGGGTGCTGGTCTCACCGCAGCGTGCGGACCGGCCATGGCAGGGACAGACGGAGGACGCGGTACAGGAACAGCTGCCGGCTTACGACCCGGACTGTTACCTGTGTGCCGGGAATACCAGGATCAGCGGCGAAAAAAATCCTGAATATAGAGGAGTATATGTCTTCACCAATGACTTTGGTTCTTTGATGAAAGAAGAAGTGGAAGCTTCCGGACCGTCTGACGGTTTTTTCTCCATGGAGCCGGAGCGCGGAATCAACCGGGTCATCTGCTTCTCGGAAAATCACAGCCTTACCTTACCTGAAATGGAAGTAGGGGACATCCGCAAAGTGGTAGAGGTATGGCAACAGCAGTATGAAGAATTGGGAATGCTGGACTATATCAGCCATGTCCAGATTTTTGAGAACAAGGGAAAGATCATGGGATGCAGCAATCCGCATCCGCACGGCCAGATCTGGGCCCAGTCTTCAGTACCTACACTGGTACAGAAAACCCAGCAGAGGCTTAAGGCGTACTTTGAAAGCCACGGCAGATCGCTGCTGGAAGATTATCTCGAAAAAGAACTGGAAGCTGACGAAAGGGTTATCCTTAAAAATGAACATTTTGCAGCACTGGTGCCGTTTTGGGCTTCCTGGCCTTATGAAACCATGATCATCAGCCGGCAGAAAATTTCTGATATCTCCCGGTTTTCTGAAGAGGAAAAGACTGCACTTGCCGAAATCCTGAAAGGTCTCACCATTCGGTATGACAATATTTTTAACACCTCATTTCCCTATTCGGCGGGAATTCACCAGGCGCCAACGGACGGGCAGGAACATCCCGAGTGGCACTTCCATATGCATTTTTATCCGCCGCTGCTGAGAAGTGCGGAAATTAAAAAATTCATGGTCGGATATGAAATGCTGGCCGAACCCCAGCGGGACCTCACGCCGGAACAAAGTGCGGAAGTGCTAAAAAGCTCCTCCGGTATTCATTATAAAAGCCGTTCCCGGAAATGATAAGCAGCGGATACCAATTGGCTTTTTGCGCTTGGCTTCACTAAGATAATTTTAAAATTCAAAAATGTATTGTTAAATTATTTAATTACTTTAATGAAATAATGCGAATCGAATTAAATTAACGTGAATTCGACAGTATTTCATTTATTTCAGATGGTTATCAAAGCGGGTCTAAGAATCAGATGAATAAGTCATGACTTTACGTGGAATCCCTTTTTAATCAGCCTGAAAAACGATTATATCTGATCATAAAACACTTCTGATCAGATCTGATCAGATCCTGACAAAAGGAATTTCCGGTATCCGGCCTGCCCTTCAGCATTGTAATCCGGTCTCTGCTTCGGGTTCACATTAAATGAGAGTCGCATCGATCAATAGCGTCGGGCTTTAGCCCGACGTCATTATAGCGACATACATGGGGCTTTAGCCGAAAATTATCCGCATTTGCTGAAGCCGGATCATCATGCATCCCGTAGTAAAGGGGCTGAAATCAATCCTATTGACTATATACCTGATTTTACATCAGGCTTGCGTTAAATTAAGGGGTATGGTGATTCATATCCTTTAATGATACAAAAATTCATAGTAAAACAAGCAGCATCTGTAGTATCAGGTGCTGCTTATGGGGTAAGAAGTGATCAGAAAGATCAGCTTAAATGGCGGTATTTCCACTGCCGGAAATGCAGGTGATTTCATAAAGTAACCGTTCATATTGAGAACAGGCGATCCTGAGAACGTACCCTGAGCAGATAGATCAATAATTAACATTCCGTAAACAGGCCAAAATTCAAACATATCTGCTGACCCGGTGAGAGCTTATCTTCATATAATAAGGAAATAAAATAGTTCTTTTATTTTAACTTTGATTATCAGCAGACTAAGGGAATATAGGCTACTTTAGCCATAACGGATATGATAAAATAGGAGTAAATGATACCGGATTTATAATCAATAAGATAGTGTTAATTTATGGTATATTAAAATATATGTCATTATTAATAAAATTATCATTAATATAATTCGCATATTATGATTTTATAATTAAAATTTTTATCTTTATAACACGATTATGTGAAAATTTTCTTACCGTTACATTATGTACATCATAACAGATCAGCTGCAGAACATCGGATTTAATGTAAACCGTCTGGACCATTTGATAAAAAGGAATCATTTCGGCCGGAAATTCAATACACTGGAATATTATTGCATCTATATTATTATGGAGACCATCGATCTGGAAATTGAAAATATGCCTTATCATGTACGAGCCGGCCATATTGCTTTTTTAGGACCCCAGAAACAGATTGTATTCGGCAAGGCAAACGGGCAGCATATCCTGTGCATTGCATTTTCAGCCAGCTTTTATGAAAGGTCATCCAAAGACAGCCTGTTCCTGAATTCGCAGCTGTTTTTCAACTACCATACCGATTTATTTGTAGCTCCTTTCACCAATACCGAACACATGAAAGTAGTCTTTATGGAACGCATGGAAGCTTTCCGGGAGAAGGACGAAAACCTGTATGTTTCAGCGGCTCATAATGCCATTGAAAGGCTGATTCTCGATGCTTTCCTTTATATTTCCAATGAAGAACTTAAAAAAGACGTGAAATTTGATTATCTTCATTATGTCAACCGGTTCAAGATCCTGCTTCAGCGGGATTATAAAAAAGAAAAGAAGGTAGCCCACTATGCCAGCGAGCTTAATATCACCTCCAGAAGACTTACGGAAATGACAGAGTATGTTTTGGGAAAGACAGCAAAGGGAATTATCATCGAAAAGGTGATCAGCGAGTTCAAAAGGGCACTCAGCTTTACCAATTTTACCATTTCGGAAATTTCTTATGATCTGGGTTTCAGTGATGAAGACAACTTCAGCAATTTTGTGAAAAAACATACGGGAAAAAATCCATCAGAGATGAAATAAATAAAAAAAAAGTTGTATTTTTACCTAAGTAACCAATTAGTGAAAAATTAATTGCTATGGGTGCAAGGTTTTTTTTATCAGCTATCTTCTTCTTTGCTTTTATAAAGCTTTCAGCACAGATTGACGGCGTACATCTCAGTATGAGGATGCATCCCGTACAGATTCTTTCCGTAGGATCCGGAGACGATATCCGGCGGAATGTTACAGAGGACTATGATCAGAATTTCATTACAGTCTCCAGTACTTCAGGATTCGAGGTCAATATGTACCGCAGGATGAATGAGGATGAAATCCTGAACGTGGTGAACAGCAACAGGGGAGCAGTACAGAAAAGCTATGCGATTGATGAAAACATCAGCAGGCTGATCCGGGAATTTGAGAAAAACCCTTCTGCCGCATCAGATAATTTAGTATTAACTCTAATTTCCCGGTAGGAATTTAAGCCAGAAAATACGGTATTAATTATATGATGAATATAAAAATATGGCTATATTCTTCATAATTTGAGGATATAGAATTCATTTATTGTTAATTTTAAATTAATTTATTTACGATATTCGTAATTATAATTAGTTATGTAACTCTACTTTTTGTATTTTTTTTCAGAAATACAATAAATTCTTTATTATTTTTACCAAAACCATATTTGCAAATTTTGCGCATTTTTTTACAAATGCGTTCATTCATGATGTATTTACCTTTGCAGAAGAATCTTAAGAAGAAGATAATTACCTATAATAAAAGATCATTTCATCATGAAAAAGTTCATTTTTACCGCTCTTTCCCTGGTTGGGTTCGCTACTGTAAACGCTCAGCAATCGGCACAGGCCGTTACTCTTAATGTAAGATTAAAACCGATCCAGACACTGGTGGTGAACACGGCCCAGAAAATCGTCAACCTTGACTATACCACAAAAGACGATTATGCAAACGGGGTGGCTTCTGCCAATGCAGATCATTTAAGCGTATACAGCACCGGAGGATTCCAGGTAAAAGTGAAAAGTGCAACCGCTGCTCTGCAGAACGGTGCCAAAAACATCCAGGCCAACACCATCCAGGTAAAAGCAAGTGCAGGAACTGATCCTGTTGCAGGCGCCCAGTATGCACAGGGGGTACAGCTGTCGGCCAATGAAACAACCCTGGTAACTTCTACTGTAGGCGGAGTGGATAAAAAGATCAGCATCGAGTACAAAGGCGCAGGTGCCAATGCTTATCTGGATAATTATATTGCAGGACAGACCCCAACGGTATATACGACGGAGCTGACCTACACTATTATTTCCCAATAATATGAAAAACTTACTGAAATAGTAAAATATATAAGGTGTTACAACGTAAATTGTAACACTTTTTGTGTAATTTTAGTAGTAAATTTCTGTAATGAAGAGACTTCCTTTTATTTTCCTGTACATTCTGGTTTTTTTCA
>JAKOOI010000511.1 GCA_022701475.1 Weeksellaceae bacterium | reverse complement strand
GTAAGGATGTTTTTGGTAAACTGCGAAATTCCGAGGATCGTATCTTTTCTGTTGATATACATTGAAATCCTGTTCGCCAGCAGCGGAAGTTTATTGAAGGATTCCTCGGATTCCTCGAACACTTTATAGCTGACGTCCGGATTCAGGAGCAATACCTGGTCGATGACACGGAGGTTATTTTCGTTTTTCAGGCTGTAGAGCATGCTCTGGAGTACCCTATTTCCCATAGAATGGGCTACGATATGGATATGCTGGCGGCAGGGTGTCAGGTCGCGGTTGGAAAAAATATCCTGCAGGAACTGGCTGTAAAAATAAAAGAGCCGCATCAGGGAAGTCCCGGAATTGATGCTGGAAGCCTTGTCGTCAAAATAGGTGAGCGGAACAATACTTCCGGATGCCGGCCAGCTGATAAATAAAATATGCCCGACAGGAGATTCTGCCCGGTCGATAAACAGTTTTTTAAGATCGAGTATCGCTTTCAGTTCATCATCGAAATCATAGGCATAGCCGTGGATGAAGATCATCACGTCGCTTCTTTCCTTCGTGGAAGACATTTCCTGGTAAAGTTCATAGAACATACGCTGGGTTCCGCCGAGATGATCGGCAGTAAGCGATGAAGGCCGCAGTCCCTTTTCGTTGTAGAGCACATCAAGCACGTCCTGATAGCCCTGTTTTTCGGGTTCGGAGAAAAGGGTATAATCAAGGATGTTCCGGTTGGTATTGTCTTTCTTCTTCCGGGCAGTGTCAACAGGTTCCTGATGAGCCGGGAAATGACATTTGGCAATCCTGAAGTTGGGCACGGAATACTCATCATTGGAAAAAGAATCTTTCTTTTCCCCTTTGTGCCGGACGATTTTCCTGTTGCTGAGGATGTAAACAGCCATTTGAGTATCGGTTTTTAGTATCCCGAAGATAGGAAAAAATAAGAAACGGTAAGCATGCCGTGAAAAAAATTATAATTTCCGTACCATTTTAAATTTTCCTAAATTTGCAAATTGCTGTCAAAAGCGGTATTTAAAGCAAATTGTAATGGAAGAAGAAAAAAAGTCACTCAATTTTATTGAGCAAATTATCGAAGATGATTTGGCAAACGGACTCAGCAGAGAACAGATCCGTTTCCGTTTTCCGCCTGAGCCCAACGGTTATCTTCATGTAGGTCATACCAAAGCGATCTGCATCAACTTCGGGTTGGGTGAAAAGTACCATGCTCCCGTAAACCTTCGTTTCGACGATACGAATCCTGAAAAAGAAGAGCAGGAATTCGTGGATTCCATCATCAGAGATGTGGAATGGCTCGGTTTCAAATGGGACAAAATCCTGTATACTTCAGATTACTTCCAGCAGCTTTACGATTGGGCTGTACAATTGATCCGCGAGGGCAAAGCATATGTGGATGAGCAGCCGTCCGAACAGATTACCGAACAAAGAAAAAACCCTGCCGAACCCGGTGTGGAATCCCCGTACCGGAACCGTCCTGTGGAAGAATCACTCGATCTTTTCGAAAGGATGAAAAACGGCGAATTTGAAGAAGGTACCATGTCTCTGCGCGCCAGAATCGATATGGTTTCACCCAATATGAACATGAGAGACCCTGTGATGTACAGGATCCTGAAAAGACCGCACCACAGAACCGGGACCGACTGGAAGATCTACCCGATGTACGACTGGGCGCACGGCGAATCCGATTATATCGAGCAGGTTTCCCATTCCCTGTGTTCCCTGGAATTTGAAAACCACAGGCCGCTGTACAACTGGTACCTGGAGCAGGTGTATGATGAATCCAAAGTGGCCCCTAAACAGAGGGAATTTGCCAGGATGAATGTTTCCTACATGATCACTTCCAAAAGAAAACTCCAGCGCCTGATTGCCGAAAAAGCGGTAAACGGCTGGGACGATCCGAGGATGCCGACCATTTCCGGAATGAGAAGGAAAGGCTATACCCCGGCGGCCATCCGGAATTTTATTGAAAAAGTAGGGGTTGCCAAAAGGGAAAACCTGATCGAGATACAGCTCCTGGAATTCTGTGTCCGTGAGGACCTGAACAAGGTGGCCAAACGCGTGATGACCGTAGTGGATCCCGTGAAACTCATCATCGAAAACTATCCCGAAGGACAGGAGGAATATCTGGAAACCGAAAACAATCCTGAGCAGGAAAATGCCGGAACCCGGCAGATCCCGTTTTCAAGGGAACTTTATATCGAGCGTGAAGATTTCAAGGAAGAAGCCAACAATAAATTCTTCAGGCTGAAGCTTGGCGGTGAAGTACGTCTTAAATCGGCCTATATCATCAAAGGAGAAAGAGTGGAAAAAGATGAAAACGGTGAAATTACCACCATCTATGCCACCTATGATGAAAAATCAAAGTCCGGAAGCGGAACCGAGGAAAGTTTAAGAAAAGTAAAGGGAACCATCCACTGGGTATCCGCAAAACATGCGGTTCCTGTTGAAATCAGGAACTACGACAAATTGTTTACGGTAGAGCAGCCGGATGCTGAAAAAGACGTGGATTTCCTTGATTTCATCAATCCGGAATCGGTGACCACCGTTCAGGGATTTGCAGAACCGTCCCTGAGAGAAGTAGCGGTAGGAGAACCGCTTCAGTTCCAGAGAATCGGGTATTTTACCAAAGACCAGGATTCTGCTGAAGACCGTATGGTTTTCAACAGAACCGTAACCTTAAAAGACTCTTATAAGCCGGAGTAAAGATTTATTTATATTGACATAAATGAAACAGGGCTTAATTTTTAAGTCCTGTTTTGTTTTTAAACACTAATGACACAAACGGGCTCACCAATATCACAAATCATGTTAGTGGTCATTCGTGAAAGTATCAGTGTTGTTTGTGGTTAAAATAAAGGAATACTGATGAAACACTAATGTCACGAATATGTTCACAAATATCACGAATACTATTGGTGTTCATTCGTGAAAAAAATTGGTGTTGTTTGTGGTTAAAATAGAGTAATACTGATTAAACATTAATGTCACAAATATTACACATTGCATTAGTGTTCATTCGTGAAAAAATTAGTGGTATTTGTGGTTAAGAATATAGAAGGTTCCCGCTTACCTTTTACTAATAAAAATATAAAAAATCAAAATTGTGAAACTATTAAAAATATATATCAATTCATTTAGAGGGCTGTCGGCGGAAAGCTGGATGCTTGCGTTGGTGATGCTGATCAACCGGTCGGGTTCCATGGTGCTGCCTTTTCTGGGCGTGTACATGACCGACCATTTAAAATTCGATATGAAAAGTGCCGGAATCGTACTCAGCTTTTTCGGGATCGGCTCGGTGGTCGGTTCCTGGGTCGGCGGAATGATTACGGATAAAATCGGAGAGTTTAAAGTACA
>JAKOOI010000497.1 GCA_022701475.1 Weeksellaceae bacterium | reverse complement strand
GAATGCATCGGAGAGCGGGAAGGGAAGTGTGGGCATAAGCGTGTGGGCGTATAATACCGGTGACAGAATGATCAGTAAAAGCAGATGAACATTGCCGTGAAGCGGAAACGGGCAGTACGGAACAGATGTTAACAAAATGCCGGTAAGCGGAATTCTGTTACAAATAAAAGTCCCGCAGGTTCCGGGCACATACATTTCCGGAATCTGCGCTGCCGGTAAACCTGCGGGAATTATAGTTTATAAAATGTATTTCTAATTCAACACATAAGAAGTGCCGTCTCTGCCATCTTTCAATTCGATGCCTTCTGCCAGCAGCTTATCGCGGATCTGGTCCGAGAGTTCGAAATTTTTGGCTTTTCTGGCCTGGTTTCTCAGGTCAATCAGTACTTTCAGCGTCTGATCCAGCTTTTCGTTGTTGTTTTCTTCGATGGTTTGTAATCCCAAAACATCAAAGATCAGCGCATGAAGCGTCGATTTCAGATCTTCCAGGTCTTTTGCGGAAACGGTTTCCTTCCCGTCATTCAGCGCAAAGATGTATTTTACGGC
Organism: Weeksellaceae bacterium; assembly: GCA_022701475.1. GTDB lineage: Bacteria > Bacteroidota > Bacteroidia > Flavobacteriales > Weeksellaceae > Chryseobacterium. Next base: position 3,714 of record JAKOOI010000497.1, on the reverse strand, counting down.
TTCAAACAGGTGGGCAATGAGCACCGGGGAATTAAAATCATCGGTAAGTGCGTCATAAGCTTTCGTTTTCCAGTCTTCGAGGCTGAACCCCGATGGCTTTTTATCATCCGGCGTAACGGAATCCAGCACTTTTACTGCTTCCATCAACCGCATGAAACCTTTTTCACTGGCGATCATCGCATCATTGGAAATGTCCAGCACGCTTCTGTAATGAGCCTGCAGGAAACAGAACCTCACAATCGACGGATGGAAAGGCTTTTCGAAGAAATCATTTTCTCCGGTCACGAGCTGCATCGGCAGGATATAGTTTCCGGTTGATTTGCTCATCCGCTGGGAGTTCATGGTCAGCATGTTGGCATGCATCCAGTAATTTACCGGAGAGGCATCATTGCAAGCCTTTCCCTGTGCAATTTCACATTCATGGTGCGGGAATTTCAGGTCCATCCCTCCGCCGTGAATGTCGAAGGTTTCACCCAGGTATTTCGTACTCATGGCGGTACATTCGAGGTGCCATCCCGGGAAACCTTCGCCCCAGGGCGAATTCCAACGCATGATGTGTGCCGGTGAAGCTTTTTTCCAGAGGGCAAAATCCTGCGGGTTTTTCTTTTCTCCCTGTCCGTCCAGGTCACGGGTATTGGCGAAAAGCTCTTCTATATTTCTTTTGGAGAGTTCCCCGTAGTTCAGGCCTCTCCTGTTATATTCCAGCACATCGAAATAAACCGAGCCGTTGCTTTCATAGGCAAATCCTTTTTCGATCAGCTTCTGGGTAAGTTCGATCTGTTCCACAATGTGGCCGGTTGCGGTAGGCTCGATATTCGGCGGCAACAGGTTGAACATTTCGAGTACTTTGTGGAAATCCACTGTATATTTCTGTACGATTTCCATCGGTTCCAGCTTTTCAAGGCGTGTCTGCTTTACAAAACGGTCGTTGTTCACATCGCCGTCATCGGTAAGATGTCCGGCATCGGTGATATTCCTTACATAACGCACTTTATAGCCAAGATGACTGAGGCTTCTGTAGATAAAGTCGAAGGAAAGGAAAGTCCTTACGTTTCCCAAATGGACATTGCTGTACACGGTAGGTCCGCAGACGTACATTCCTATGTTTCCTTCCAGGATCGGTTTAAATATTTCTTTTTCGCCTGTAAGCGAGTTGTATATTTTTAATTGCATGATTGTATTTAAAGTTGTAGGTTTAAAATTTAAAGTTTTTCAATAGCTTATCAGTTACAACAAATGATGGTTGCAATAAAAATTTTACTTGAAATGTTTTTAAATTTTATCATCGCTTATATTCCTGGTAATAACTGCTTATGAACAGCATCTATTCAAGTCAGCCTACTTTATAAAGCTTGTTTCAATATACGAATTCTTACCGTATCTGAATCATTCGATATTCTTCATAACTGACGGATCACTTTATTTCTTTAATCCAGTTTCGCATGGCTTCCCACATAATGCAGGAATTCCTGCCGGGTAATCGGGTTGGTCCTGAAAATCCCGCTCAGTTCCGCAGTGATGGTAGAGCTGGCCGTGTCTTTTATTCCGCGGCAGTTGACACAAAGGTGCTTGGCATCGATGATACACGCAACATCTTTCGTTCCCAAAGCTTCCTTCAGCGCATCTACGATCTGCATTGTGAGTCTTTCCTGCACCTGCGGCCGCTTGGCATAATAATCCACGATCCGGTTGATTTTGGACAGCCCGATTACTTCACCATTGGAAATATAAGCCACATGTGCCCGTCCTATGATCGGCAGGAAGTGGTGCTCGCAGAATGAATAAACGGTAATATCTTTTTCCACCAGCATCTGCCGGTATTTGTATTTATTGGAGAACGTAGAAATGCCCGGCTTGTTTTCCGGTAGCAGTCCGCCGAATATTTCATTCACATACATCTTGGCCACCCTTCTCGGAGAGTCTTTCAGTGAGTCATCGGTCATATCCATTCCCAGGGTTTCCATGATTTCCGCGAAAAGCTCCGTGATTTTTTCTATCTTTTCTTCTGGCGATTTATCAAAAGCATCTTCTCTAATAGGCGTATGTTCTTTTCCTGTGAAAATATCATCGTCGTTATCGGTAAAATCAACCATTTTTATTTAATTTGCGACAAAAATACGGATAAAATCTGTTCGTCATATTTTAATTCGGATGAAAAACATTATCTTTCATATATACTCTCATTTTATACTATGATTATTGCTGAAGCGGTCCAGAACGAAACCCAGAAAAAGGAATTTTTAGAATTTCCGGCAAGACTTTACCAACCCGACAAGAATTACATCAGACCTTTGGATAAAGATATCGAAGAAGTTTTTGATCCCGCTAAAAATAAATTTTTTAAGAACGGTGAATGCATCCGCTTCCTGTTTAAAGACAAACATCAGAAAACCGTAGGAAAAGTGGCGGTGTTTATCAACCGGCTGTATGTGCAGAAGCAACCGACCGGTGGCATCGGCTTTTTCGACTGTATTGATGACCAGACGACAGCAGATTTTATTTTCGACCACTGCAAAAGCTGGCTTCAGGAAAGGGGAATGGAAGCCATGGACGGACCGATTAATTTCGGGGAACGTGATAAATTCTGGGGCCTGCTTACCGACGGGTTTATCGAACCGCTTTACGGGATGAACTATAACTTTCCCTATTATAAAAGCCTGCTGGAAAATTACGGCTTCAGGACGTATTTCGAACAGCTGTGCTTCTCACGACCGATTTTTGCCGAGGTTTCCCGGATCTTCACGCTGATGCATACCAAACACCAGCGGAATCCTGCGATCTCCGCCCAACCGATGAAGAAAAACAACCTGAAAAAATTTGCTGCGGATTTTACGGAAATTTATAACAAGGCCTGGGCTTCCCATGGCGAAGGCAAACAGCTTACGGAATCCAAAGTTCTGAAAATGTTCGGTACGATGAAGCCTATCCTTAACGAACATATCTCATGGTTTGTATATGAAAATGAGAAGCCCATTGCGATGTGGATGAACCTTCCGGACCTGAACCAATGGTTCAAATACCTCAACGGAAAATTCGGGATCCGGGAAAAGCTGAAATTTCTTTGGGTGAAAAAATTTACAAAAAACGAAAAGATGGTCGGCCTGGTTTTTGGTGTGGTCCCTGAGTGGCAAAAGAAAGGCATCGAAGGATACATGATCTGGGAAGGCACCCAACACCTGAGAAAACATACGGATTTCAAAGTGACCGAACTGCAATGGATCGGTGATTTTAATCCTAAAATGATCAAAATTGCTGAAAACCTGGATACTACGGTGACCCGGAAGCTTGCTACGTACCGGTATCTTTTTAACCGCAACCAACCTTTTTAAAGGCACCCTGAATTATAATTAAAAAAAGCATGAGCTCACTGATTTTCTTCTTTCTCTTCTGTTTATTCCTGATTCTCCTGATTCCCGGGATCATTTTCCTGATTGCCTATATCGCAGCCCAAAGCCGTAAAAAGAAGCAGCAGGCCCTTCTGGAAGAAACCGGTGTTCCGGAATATTATGCTTTTGTACGTTACAATACCGGAAATGCACAGCATGAGTTTTTCAAAATCAAAGCTTTCCAGGGAAGCGGGATGATCTATGTGGAAGGAAGAACGATCCGTTTTGTAGATACGCTGCATCAGCATCCGCATATCTTTGCCCTGGATGAGTGTTCCATCGAATGGGTGGACGTGAATATTGTCAACGGGCTTCTGAAATGGTTTTC